>JAUWCW010000278.1 GCA_030609125.1 Candidatus Rokuibacteriota bacterium | reverse complement strand
AAGAGAAGTGCGACCTGAAGCACCTCCTGCCCTGGATTCGCCGATCCATGGTGAAACTGTAACAGCGGAGGTACCCGCCATCTTCAGCGGCATCCGCGGTGATTCGCCGAACATCGCGCGATACTGCCCCGAGAACTAGCCGAGGTGCCCCCCCCCGGTTTGACCGGGCCCCGCAGCTGTGGAAATATGCCCTGAACAAGGTTTTTCTCCTCCATCGGTCAAAGGATCGGCCGGCTTCATGCGTCTAAAGGGCAAAAGTGACATACAGGATGGATGAATATTCCGACATCGAACTCGTGAGTCAAGCCGATGGGGGGGATGCGCGCGCCCTGCAGCAGCTCTTCGAGAGGCATTACCTCACGGTCTACAGGCTGGCCTACAAGTGGTGCGGGGGCAAAGAGGATGCCGAGGACATCGCCCAGGAGGTTTTTGTGAAGCTTGTGCGGAAACTCCACACCTTCCGCCGGAAGTCTTCCTTCAGGACCTGGCTTTACCGTATCGTCGTCAACACCTCCAGGGATTTCGGGCGGAAACGTGCCGCCGACAAGTCCCTGACCGCGGCCTTTGCCGGGGAGCAGTGCCGGCACAACCCTGTCGGCAATCCCGGCGAAACGCTCGCGGTCTCACGCCTGTGCGCGGCGATGGAAAAACTGCCGCGCGCACAGAAAGAGGCCGTCGTGCTGGTCACCGGAGAGGGCCTGAGCCACAGAGACGCCGCCCGGGCGCTCGGGTGCATGGAGACGACGGTCTCGTGGCGGATTTTTCAGGCCCGCAAGAAACTGAAAAAATCTCTGGAGCAGGAAACATGACACTGTCAAAGGAAGACCTGAGAAAACTGCTGGCGGACGTCCCGGTACCTGAGCCCGGGGAGGGGGCCCGCGCAGGGGCGCTCCGGGCGGCGCTGAGGGAATTTGACCGCCTGAAGCGGGAGAATGCAAAAAGGCGCAAAGGAATGCCGCGGCCCGAACGTCTCACAGGCACAACATCCCAAGGAGGGCCTGTCATGAGAAAGCTCGGATACGCCGCCGCCGGTTTCGCCCTGTGCGGTCTCGCCCTGGCGATCGTCATCCCCAACTTCCTGAATTTCAGGCTGAAGTCCAACGCGCCGGAGTCGATGTCGGGCAGGGGCGGCATGCGGGGCAGCGAAATAAAGCACTCGGGTGCGCCCCTCGATGACCGCTACGCCGCCGCTCCCGTGGCGCAGGCCCCGCTTGCACCGTCACGGCGGGCCCCGGAGCCCTCCCCGCCGCCGTTGAGCCAGGAATACGTGGGGAGGGACAGATTTGAAGCGGTCACGCCGAATCCGGTGAAGGCGGCCGCGGAGGAGCCGGTCTCGACCTTTTCCATCGACGTCGACACCGCGTCCTACACCTTCGTCAGGAGAGCGCTCAACAACGGCCACCTTCCCCGGAAGGACGCCGTGCGCATCGAGGAGATGGTCAATTACTTCGACTACGACTACCCCCTGCCGACGGACGGAACGGCTCCCTTCCGGCCCACCGTGGCGGTCTTCCCGACACCGTGGAATGCCGGCACGAAGCTTCTGCATATCGGTATCAAGGGGCTCGACATCGTTCCGGAAGAGAAGCCGAGGGCCAACCTCGTGTTCCTGCTCGATGTCTCCGGTTCCATGAACATGCCCGACAAACTCCCTCTTCTGAAAAGCTCGTTCCGGCTGCTCGTGGAGAATCTCGAGCCGGACGACACCGTCGCCATCGTCGTCTATGCCGGTGCCGCCGGGACGGTCCTCGAGCCGACGCCGGTGAGAGAGAAGGGCAGAATCCTGGCGGCTCTGGAACGGTTGCAGGCCGGCGGCTCCACGGCGGGAGGCGCGGGCATCCGGCAGGCCTATGCCCTGGCCGAAGCGAATTTCGACCCCGAAAGCGTCAACCGGGTGATTCTCGCCACCGACGGCGATTTCAACGTGGGCATCCGCAATCCCGAAGAGCTCAAGGGCTTTGTCGAGCGCAAGCGAAAGACCGGTGTCTACCTCTCGGTGCTCGGTTTCGGGCAGGGCAACCTGAACGATGCCCTGATGCAGAAGCTCGCCCAGAACGGCAACGGCAACGCCGCCTATATCGACACCCTCAACGAGGCCCGCAAGGTGCTGGTGGAAGAGGCGGGCGGCACCCTGTTTACGATCGCCAGGGACGTCAAGATCCAGGTCGAGTTCAATCCCGCCAGGGTGGCCGAGTACCGTCTCATCGGGTATGAGACCAGGCTGCTCAGGCGCGAGGACTTCAAAAACGACCGCGTCGACGCCGGCGATGTGGGCGCCGGGCACAGCGTGACGGCCATCTACGAGATCACGCCTGCGGGGGGCGCGGCGCGCCTGATCGACCCGCTCCGGTACGGGCCGAAGAAGGCCGCCGTCGACGAGGCGGCGCCGGGACGGAGCGGCGAGTACGCCCATTTGAAGATCCGCTACAAGCTTCCCGATTCCGCGGCGAGCACGCTCATCACGACGCCGATCGGCGCCGACAGGGAATTTGACTCGATCGACAGTGCGCCGGACGAGATCAGGTTCGCCGCCGCCGTGGCCGCCTTCGGCCAGATCCTGCGCGGCGATCCCTACACCGGGGATTTCACCTATGACGACGTCATCGCGCTGGCCGAACCGGCACGGGGGGAAGATCGCTTCGGCTACCGCGTGGAGTTTCTCAACCTCGCCCGGCTTGCCATGACCGCACGGGCCATGGGAGAGCGCTGACCGTGTGGGTGAGCCTGTGAGGCGCCGGGGAATACGGTCAGGGAGAGGCGGGCTGAGACCGGTCCAGTCCCTTCAGCACCTCCACCGTCTCCGCCGGCTCCGGGCGCGTCGTGTAGTCGGGATGCACCTCGGCCGAGCGGATTATGCCTTCGCGGTCGACGACGAACCGGCCGGGCATCGGCAGCGTCCAGGAGTCGTCACCGTTGTAGCGCGGGATGTCGAGGCCGAACTGCAGGTAGACCTCTCTCACGTCCTCGGGGAGCGTCCAGGCCAGTCCGAACTCCGAGGCGACTTTGCCGCCCGGGTCGTGGAGCAGGGCGAAGCCGAGCCTGTGCTTCTCGATCAGCGCCCGGTCGTACTTTTTGTCCTGCGGCGAGATGGCGACCATTTCCGCGCCCAGGGCGACGATTTCGGGGTAGATAGCCTGCAGAGCTTCCAGCTCCAGGTTGCAGAAGGGTCACCACACGCCCCGGTAGAAGTGCACGACCAGGGGTCCCCTCGAGAGCAGCTCCCCGGAGTTCACCATCCTCCCCTCGGAGTCGGCGAGTTCGAAGGGCGGCATCGTCTCTCCCTCCTTCGCCGCCTTGTCCAGTGCCCCCGATTCCACGAGGCCGCCGATCGCCCTGCCGATGACCTTCAGGGCCTCCGGCGGCGCCGTCTTGGCAAACCCTTCCTTCGTAGCTTTCAGCTTGTCGTCCAGGCTCATGTTTTTTCCCCTTTCTCCCCGCCCTGCCGGTCCGTTTCCGCCAGGGCGTAGGCCATCAGTTCCTTCTTCATGTCGTCATCCGCATAGGGCGCCAG
>JAUWCW010000371.1 GCA_030609125.1 Candidatus Rokuibacteriota bacterium | reverse complement strand
GGTGGACGCCGGGGCGGCGCACCTCGCCGAGGATGGAGACGTCCTTGCTGTGAAATTCCTTGATGAATACGCTCACCTGGGGAGTGTAGATGTATTCCTTGTACTTCGTCGTCAGCTCCTGCTCGAACTTTTCCACCGTGAGACCCGCCGCCGTCACCTGCCCAATGAGCGGGAGGCTGACCGTCCCGTCGCCGGAGATACGCACTTCCTTCGTCAGGTCGTCCTGTTCGTAGACGCTGATGGAGAGGACGTCGCGGGGACCGAGGGTGTAGGTGCTGGCCGCGGCGGGGAACGTTGCCGCGAGCAGGAGGATGAGGACTGACAGGGGTAGTGTTTTCATTACGTGTTCAAATCCCCCCTGCCCCCCTTTACTGAAGGGGGGTGGGTGAAGGGGGGCAATGCCGTCCTAGAACGCCCCCCGTGCGGCGAAGGTGAACTGATTGACGCTGTACTCATAAATGAAAAAATTGGAGTTCCGGTCCTCATAGTCATACCTGAGTTCCAGGTTCAGCCACCTGCGGATGTCGAAACCGGCGGCAAGGCCCAGGGCGACGATGTCGTCGTTGCGGCTCTTGGTGACGCCCAGAACGGTGGTGTCGTTGGGGTAGTCGTGATCCATGTACTCGGCAGAAACGCGGCCGTAGAGCTTGGCGGTGAACTTCTGGTTCAGCTCGCCGTAGAGGCGGTTGCTGACGTAGTAGGGGTTCTCGAAGGAGTAGGCCTCCACCGTCCCCCGGCTGAGGGCGAGCTGGATGTTGGTGCGGCTGGTGAAGTAGTGCCGGGCGATGCCCTCCACGACGCCGTACTCGCCGTCGGGCTGGAAGGTGTCGTCGTCGTAGCGCTTAACCTGATAGCCGCCTTTGAACTCGCCGGTGGACTTGCCGGTGACCCGCCAGGTCACACCGCCGAATATCTGCACGGCGTAGTTGGAGCGGTCGAAGCCCTGGAAATCAAGGTTGTCGTAATTGAAGTCGCCGTAGTCCACTTCCAGCAGGAGGGAGGTCTTAGGCTTGAAGTGCCAGTAGAGGGTGGCGGCGAAGATGTTCTCCACCCGGTCGCGCTCGACGTTGAGCTCGAAGTCAAAATTGTTGTTGTAGTAGTCAAGATCCACCCGGAAGCGGTCGGCGATGTCGAAGCCCAGATTGCCGCGCAGCTCGTTGAGCTTCAGGTCCTCGCCGGGGCCGAACTCCTGGGTGGCGACGAGCCACTTCTGTGAATAGGCGTCCCTGACGAGAAAGCTCAGGCCGCCGGGGAAGGCGCCCTCAAATGATCCCGATATGCCCCAGTCGGTGCTGTCCTGGTCCGAGGGGTCTAGGACAATCGGAGTCCCCGGGAGAATGACGCCGCTGGAGGTGGCCGTTCCCCGGGAAAGAATGACTTGCTCGTCGCCGTGGTACCAGTTCCACTTCACCCAGCCGCCGACCTCGAGGTTGAAATCGTCCATGGGGAGGGCGAGAAGAAGCTCGGGCTTTAAGCGCGAGATCCACGAGTCGACTTCTTGATCGCTCAGCAGGTAGATGTTGCTGTCGTAGGTCTCTTCGAAGGTAAGGTAGGGGTAGACCCGCAGGCCCCCGACCTTGATGTTGCCCGCCGCCAGCGCGGGGCCGGCGGCAAGAGTGAACACTATCGCAAGGGCCGTCAGTATGATCGCAGTCTTCTTCAGCATGCGCTGTCTCCTCATTCTGCCGGGTTAGCGTTTCGTGAACTCGTTGCCGCCGGGCTTCCACTCGCTGCCCTCGCGGTACTCCCATTCATTGGGGATGCCCTTGAGATTGTAGACGCCTCCGAGAGGTGAGCCTTGGTAGAAGGGCCTCCCCCAGCCGCCGCCTGTGTAAGCGATCAGGTCGCCCTCGCCGATGGTGGCCAGGGCGATGGCCAGGGCATCGTCGAGCTGCGCGGCGGTGAGGTCACCGGCGGTGACGGCGTTGTCCAGGGCGGTCTGGATCTGGCGGACCATTTCGGCGTTCATGCAGGAGGTGGCCGACCAGCCGGCGGCGGGCTGCACCCCGATCTTGCCGAGCTCGTCCCGGGCGGCTTCCTGGGTGGTGACGTCGAAGCCGAACGTCTGGGCGAGAGCCAGGGCGAAGGCCCCCTGGGTGCCGCACTGGGCGGATGCGATGGATGCGGAGCCAAAGATCAAGACAGCTGACAGAAGTGCCATTGTGACGACAAACTTTTTCATGCGGTCCCCCTCCTTCTCGCCTGTTTTAGATAAATTTCAAAATCTATAACAATTTTCAAGGCATATGTCAAGATAAAACAAGGAAATTATTAACAAAATGAACCGGTGCCGTGAACCGGTGCCGGGCGTTCATTTTCATCGTTTCCGCCGTCTGGGCAGGTGATAATGAATCATGGGGGGGCTCCGCGACAATGGGTCTCCGGGAATCGTCAGATCCCTCGGCGGAGTTTATGCTGAGGGTGCGTCAGATCCCTCGGCTTCGCTCGGGATGACAGGGCGAAGGGCTCGGAATGACGGGCAACAATATTGGCGTAAAGCGGTTTCTTCTTTTCCGGCGCCTCATCGCTTTGAGGCTGCAGCAGCCGAGTCCTGGATAACGATATCT
>JAUWCW010000168.1 GCA_030609125.1 Candidatus Rokuibacteriota bacterium | reverse complement strand
ATCTAAGATACACAAGAGCAGAGTGACCCAGGAGGTGGGTCATGTAGATACTCGCGGTTTACGGAAGTCCGGACAGGGGGGGAACTGGTACCAGCTCTCGGGAAAGATGAAGACCTTCATCGACCGCTGGTCCGACACCATAACCCCCGATTTTTCCTCGGACTTGGAGGGAAAGGGCTGGCTCTCGTGTCGACCCACTCGGGACTGAACGTGATGAACAGCTCGAATTTTCTGCAGACCGCCCTGGACGGGACGGCACGGTTTCTCGGCATGAAGTGGATGGGCGGAGTCGATGCTCCGATCAGGATGCCCATGACATCCGGGCCCAATGACGGTCACTTCAAGGTGGCCGAGGATTTCGGGAGAAAGCTGGCCAGGGGAGAGAACCTTATCGGCCAGAAGATTCTGGAGGATTGACGCCTGCCGCAGGAAGATGGAAACTGGTTAGAACGGCGTCGGTTTCCGGGCGCAGGGCTGAAAAGCACCGATGGAGAGGAAGGAGAAAGTCATGTCATCGTCCATGAAAAGGCTCTTGGCGGTACCATTGGTTCTTTGCGGCCTTCTGGCGGGGAGCGTGCCGGGTGTCCGGGCGGGTCATCAGCCCGGGGTGGATCCGCGGGTCGACAGGATATTCCGGGGCATGAGCGACTACCTGAAGGAGGCCGGCGAGTTCGTCTTCGAGGCGGAAATAACCTACGATGAAATACTGCCCTCGGGCCAGAAGATCCAGTATTCCGCGGACTTCACCGCCGCGGTGGCCAGGCCGGACCGGGTGTGGACATCGTACAACGGTGACGTCCGCTCAAACCGGACTTTCTACAACGGCAAGGATTTTGTTCTCTACCAGCCGAACGGCAACGTCTACGCCACCTGGGAGGCTCCCTCCCGGATTGACGAGCTGATCGACAAACTGCAGGACGATCTGGGTTTCGTGCCGCCCCTGTCGGACCTCCTCTACAGCGACTTTTACGCGGCCGTGGAAGACAGGATGACCACCGGCTACTACGCGGGGCTTCACACCATCGACGGCATCCCCTCCCATCACCTGGTGTACAGCCATGACCATCTCGACTGGCAGGTCTGGGTGGAAGACGGGACGCGGCCGCTGCTTCGGAAGATAGTGATCACCTTCAAGGACGACCCCCAGTCGCCGCAGTTTACAGCCTCAATCTCAAAATGGGACTTCTCTCCGCGGCTTTCCGATCACCTGTTCACCTTCGACCCGCCCAAAGGCTCACAGAAGATCAAGTTCCTGCCTTCCGGCACGGCAGGCGGAGCACAGTAAGTGCAGGGGGGGGTAAGATCATGGGAAAGAAAGCGAAATACACTTGGAAGGCCGCGGCCCTGTCGTCCCTGTGCGCCATTCTTGCCTGCCTTCTTCTCATCCCGGCGGATGTCTTTGGCAGACACCGCGGCAGCATACGGTCCGGCCGCCTCAGCCGTGACCGCTACTACTACACGCCGGGATACGAACGATACGAGGAGAGGCGGCTGCAGCAGGACAGGATCGAGGCCGAAGAGGAAGCGAGAAGGGAACCGGCCCGTGAGAAGCGCCGCGAAGAGATAGGCCAGCAAAAAGAAGCGGATGTCGAGGCCTACCTCGAGTCCCAGGAGGCCATCAGGTCCTCGAGCCAGGCGGCTGCCCGCGCCCCGCGGGGCTTCTTCTACCGGAAGCCGGGAACATCCACCACCCAGCTTCCCGCCGGAGCGGTGGCGGTGGAAGTCGACGGCAGGAGCTATCAGTACTTCAGCGGCATCTACTACCGCTCGGCGGCGAACACCCACGTCGTAGTGACCGCCCCCGCAGGGGCGCTCATTGACAGCCTCCCCGACGGCCATGGAATGTCGGACTACGAGGGGAAGACCTACTTTTACTATTTCGGCTCCTTCTACCTCGAGGAGGAGGGGAAATACAGGGTCGTGATACCGCCTCCGGGCGTGGTGGTCGGCTACCTCCCGGACGGCTACAACGAAATGCGCGACCCCCGGCACGAGAGCGTCACCTACGAGTACGGGGGGGTGCAGTTCGAGCCGGTTTTTCTCGAGGGTCTTCTCGTCTACATGGTGGTCGGAACGTAGCCAGGCCGGCTCCTTCGCCGATTCTCTCCTCGGGATGACAAGCGAAAGGCCTACGAATCCTCTTCTTCTTCCTCGTCCTCCAGCATCCGGTGTTTCGGACCTTCGATGTCGTCGTACTGGCCGCTCTTGACGGACCAGAGGAAAAAGAGCCACGCCGCCACGCCGAGGCAGATGGAGAGCATGATCAACATGGGGATCGTCCGCATCTCCCTCACTCCCGGTCGGCGCCGAGGCTCCTGATCCTCAGCGAATTCGAGACGACGAACAAAGAGCTGGCGGCCATGGCTGCGGCGGCAACGATGGGGTGCAGGATGCCGATGACGGCCAGGGGTATGGCCGTGGCGTTGTAGAAGAAGGACCAGAAGATATTCTGGCGGATGACCCTGAGGGTCCCGCGTGAGATAGCGACCAGCCAGGGAACCAGCCTGAGATCGTTCCGTGTGAGCACGACGTCGCCGCTTTCCATGGCGATGTCCGTCCCCCTGCCGACGGCGACTCCGACGACGGCTTCGGTCAGGGCCGGGGCGTCGTTGATGCCGTCACCTACCATGATGACCTTATGTCCTTTCTCCTGCAGTTCGGCAACGATCTGCCTCTTCCGTTCCGGGCTTGCCTCGGCCTCGAAGTTTTCGATACCCGTCCGGCCGGCGGCGGAGGCGGTGGCCTCCCGGTGGTCGCCGCTGACGAGGGAGACGCTGATGCCAGCCCCTTTCAACAGCTCCACGGCGTCGCCGGCGTCGTCGCGGATACGGTCCGAGATCACGAAGAGCGCCCGCACCGCGCCTTCCCACCCCATGAAGACCACGGTGTCTCCTTTTGCTTCAGCGGAGCTGATAAGTTCGGCTCCCTTGCCGCCATCCGCCGGGTCGAGGCCGCTCGCCTCCATAAAGGCCCTGTTGCCGACGAACACCTGCCGCCCGCCGACAACGCCTTTGACACCCCTTCCGGGAACCGCGTAAAAGCCGGAGACGTCGTCGAAGGGGCCACCCCCCCCCGCCTCGACGATGGCCGCGCCGAGACCGTGCTCCGAGCGGGATTCGACAGAGGCCGCTGTTCTGAGGGCCTCCGCCTCGTCCATGGATGAATCCAGTGCTGTGACGTTCCGCAGGGCAAGAGAACCCTGCGTCAGGGTCCCCGTCTTGTCGAATATGACATGGTCGGCCAAGGAGGCTGACTCGACGGTCTGCCCGCTCTTGACGAGCAGGCCGCGGGCGGATGCCTTCCCGGTGAAGACGAGCACTGCCAGGGGGGTGGCGAGCCCCAGGCTGCAGGGGCAGGATATCACCAGCACGGAGATTCCGGTCATGACCGCCGTGGCGCCGCCGGATCCCGCCTGCAGATGCAGCGCCACCGTCGCGGCGGCCAGGAGAAGGATCGCGGGGACGAAGATCCCGACGATCCGGTCCGCCAGTCCCTGGATCGCGGGTCTCGAGGCCTGGGCGTCTTCGACGGACTGAACGATCCGGGCCAGGACCGTGTCCCTGCCCGTTGCGCCCACCTCGAAGACGAGGGACCCGAAGCGGTTGATGCTCCCCCCGATCACCTGCCGGCCGGGGGACTTCGGCACCGGTCTCGATTCGCCCGTGATGAACGACTCGTCGGCTGAGCTCTCGCCTGAGAGGACCACGCCGTCGGCGGGAAACTTCTCGCCCGGCTTAACCTCCACGAAATCGCCGGGTCCGAGGGCGGAGGCGTCGATCGCTTCCCTGGCGGTGATACCGCGGCTGTCGTCGAGGAGAACGCGCGTCGCCTTCTTCGGTGAGAGCTCGGCCAGCCGCTCCAGCGTCTCCGAAGCCCTCCCCTTCGCCTGTGATTCCAGGTATCGTCCGAGCAGGACGAGAGTTATGATCATGGCGGCGGTGTCGAAATAGACCTCGCCGCCCGTGGCCATGCCGTAGAGGCTGTAAAAGAATGCCGACCCCGAGCCGACGACGATGAGGGCGTCCATGGTGAAGCGAAACCGTCTCAGTCCGGCCAGGGTGCTCCGCAGGAAGGGCAGACCGGCATAGAAGACCACGGGAACCGTCAGACCCATGGCGATGATCTGCAGGAGCCGGCGCACGCCGGGGTCCATCCCCTGGAAGTAGCCGGCATAGAGGGCGACGCTGTAGATCATGAGCTGACAGGAGAGAAAAGCGGCGGTGCCGAAGCGCACCAGCAGCTCCCTGGTCTCGGCCTTGCGGGCGAGAACCTGCTCGCTTTCGGTGTAGGGCTTGGGTGCGTAGCCGGTGGAATAGATGCGCGCGAGGACCTTCTCGAGAGAGACGGCTCGCGCATCCCACCTGACGCGGGCCTTGTGGGTGGCGTAGTTGACGCGGGCGTACGAGACCCCGGGAGTCCGGGAGAGGACCTTCTCCACCAGCCAGACGCAGGATGCGCACCGGATGCCGTCGATGTAGACGTCCATCTCCGCCTCTTCGCCGCTGCGTCGGACGAGCTCCTCGAACGGCGCCGTCTCCACCCTCTTCGGCGGCGCCGCGCGTTCCGAGTCGAGGGGGTCCCACCGCCTCCTGCGGTAAAAGTCCTCCAGCCCTTCACCGCTGATGAAGCCGTAGACGGTGCGGCAGCCCTCGCAGCAGAAGACCCTGCCGGACTCGTCGGCAACGGAATCGGACTCGCCGCAGGGGAGAAGACAGTGGCTACAGGGCCGCATAGGAGGCGATCCCCCGCTTGATGAAGAGAAGACCGGTGGCGATGACGGCGACACCGCCAAGACGGTAGATCACCCCCCGGGCCCGGGAGCTGATGATGTTCATGAGGGCGCCGAAGAGCAGGAGAGCGGGAACCGTGGCTATCCCGAAGCTGAAGGCAAAGAGAAATCCCCGGAGCATGTCTCCCGTCGCCGCCGCCCCGATGAAGATGGAGTAGGAGAGACCGCAGGGGAGAAAACCGAGAACGAGGCCGAGGGGAAAGAACTTCAGGGGCGAGCTGCTTTCGAGGATCGGGGCCGCCGCCCTGAAAAAGGCCGCCCCCCCGCCTTCGATTCTTTTCGTGAAAGAAAAAGCGCCGGTGATGTCCAGCCCCATCATCACCATCGCCGCGCCGGCGACTATCGGCACGGCGCTCTGTACCCCGGCGAGGGCGCCGGCGGTGTTTACGAACGATCCGCCCAGGCCCATGAGGGCGCCGATGAAGGTGTACGTCACGATCCGCCCGGCGTTGTAGAGGAGGTGGGGCGCCGCTCCGATCCTCCCCCCCCCGTGAAGGGCAAAGGCGGCGAC
>JAUWCW010000166.1 GCA_030609125.1 Candidatus Rokuibacteriota bacterium | reverse complement strand
GGCCCGCAAATACCGGTTGACAATGGGCCGGCCCGTTGGTATAAAAGTCGGGTTTTTTCAAAAGGGAAACCAGAGGGAAACCTTACAACAAAGGGAGGGAATGGAATGAGGAAAGGACTTGTACTTGCTCTGATCGCAGCGTTCTGCATGATGGCGTTCGCCGCCGTCGTGATGGCCGAGGGCGGCATGATCACCATCGACCAGCCGGCCGACAAGTTCCCCGCCAAGAAGCTGAACAAGGACGGCACCAAGAAGAAGCCCCCCGTCACCTTCAACCACGAGAAGCACGGCGCCGACATCGGCTGTGCGACCTGCCACCACAAGGCGACGGAAGCCGACATCGCCGCCAAGAGCGTGAAGTCCTGCTTCACCTGCCACGGCCCCGAGGCCAAGGACGCCCAGCTCGACACCTACAAGATGTTCCACGACAAGGCGAAGGGCCAGTGCATCAAGTGCCACAAGGAGAAGGTCGCCGCCGGCACCGCGGCTCCGACGAAGTGCAAGGAGTGCCACGTAAAATAGCATCATAGGAACGCTGCAGGGTCGTCCGCGACACGGCACCCCTGCGAAGCTGAATATTCGGTCACGGCCGGGTGCGGGAGCGCCCGGCCGTGACTGTGCGTTTGAGAGAACGGTGTCCCGCGGCGGCAAAGTAACCTGCCGGGGACATTCTCGTACCAGAAGCGGGGAAAGAGAGGAACCGTGACGGAAAAGAACGACAGCCGCCAGGCGGAAGATGCGCCGGCGCCGGAGAAAAAAGAGCAACCCGGGAAGAAGGCCGGCGGAACCGGCTTCGTTGACGCCCTCTGGAAGTTTTTCAGCTCCGTCCACCTGGCCGTCATTCTCCTTCTTATCCTCGCCGCCATATCGATCATAGGCACCGTCCTCGCCCAGGGAGACTCGGCAAAAGACAACATCCAGCTCTACGAGAACATGATCGTCAAGATCTTCGACACCCTCGGGGTCGTGGATGCGAACGATCCCGCCAGCCTGGAGGCCCAGCACGAGCGTACCCACCTGGCGGCGGAACGGCTCTACCGCTTCTCCGTGAGAGCAGGCTTCACGGACCTCTATCACGCCTGGTATTTCTATGCCCTCCTGGCGCTCTTTTCCTTCAACCTGCTCGTCTGCACCATCAAGAGGTGGCCGTTTACCTACCGGATGATGGCGAAGAACGAGGTCGCCCTGCCCGAAAAGCGCCTCAAGTCCATGCAGACCCGCCGGGCCATCACGCCGGGCGGGACCCGGGAGGAAGCCGCGGCGATGGTCGAGGCGGGCATGAAGAAGGCGGGCTACTCCCCGAAGCGGGCCGAGAGCGAGGGCGCCGTCTCGTTCTTCGGTCAGAAGGGCGCCTGGAGCCGGCTCGGCGTCTACGGCACTCATGCGAGCATTCTCATTATTTTCATCGGCGGCATCATCGGCGTCACCCAGGGCTTCAAGGGGTACATGCAGATCACGGAGGGCACATCGGAGAGCCGCTTCTTCGACCGCCGCACGAAGACGACGATGATCCTCCCCTTCGAGATCCGCTGCGACAATTTCCAGGTGGACTACTACGGCGATTCGAGGCGGCCGAAAGACTTCTACAGCGACCTCGTCGTCGTCCAGGACGGCGAGGAGAAGATGAGCAAGCGCATCGAGGTGAACAGCCCCCTCGTCTGGGACGATATCTGGTTCTACCAGTCGAGCTACGGCGAGACGGGACGGGGCGCGAAGGTCACCCTCCGCATCGCCGCCGCCGCTGCCTCCTCCTCCGGGGAGGGCGTGGTGAAGCAGTTCGACACCCGCCCGATGGACTTTCCCGATCTCGGCGTGAGTGTTCAGGTCCTGCAGGTCATCCCCGATTTCGCTCTCGACGAGAACCGGCGTCCCTACGCCAAGTCCAATCAGCCCAACAACCCGGCGGCGCTGATCGAGGTCAAGGGGGCGGACGGCGACGCCCGGCGCGCCTGGCTCTTTCAGCGCTATGCCGACGCCAGGACGAGCAAGGACCTGCCCGCCACGGTGACCTTTGTCGACTACGGCGGCATCCAGTACACGGGTCTCCAGGTGGTCTACGATCCCGGGGTCTGGGTTATCTGGGTCGGGTGCACCCTCATGGTGCTCGGGCTCTACACCGCGTTTTTCACCTCGCACCGGCGAATCTGGGCCCGGGTGGCCGAGAGCGACGGGAAAGTCACGATTCTGCTGGCAGGAAACGCCAACAAGAACAGGGAAGGTTTTGCCGAGACTTTTCAGAGCCTCGGCGACCGGATGGACCCGAAAACCGGAGAAAAGACAGCGGGCTGACCTGTCCAGGGGAGGGGCGTTCCCCTTTCCTCTTGGCAGGGGCGTCCCTTTGTGGTAATAACTTTTGAACTGAAGGGTTTAACCCCGGGAGTAGGAATGAACAGCTCACTCTTTTTCAATACCGCGCTCGTCGCGTACCTGGTCGCCTCCGTGGCGTACATCACCTACCTCGCTTTCCGCAGCGAGAAGATCGGCGTGGCGGCGACGTTCATCACGTTTTTCGGCTTCATCGTCCAGACCGTCGCCCTGGGGATGCGCTGGTACGAAAAGGCCGCCATCATGGGCTTCGGCCACATACCGCCCCTTTCCAACATGTACGAGTCGATGGTCTTCTGGGGGTGGTCGATCGTGCTGATCTACCTCATCTTCGAGAGGATCTACAAGAACCGCGCCCTGGGGGCCATCGTCACCCCCCTGGCGTTCATCACCATAGCGGCCATCTCCATCGCCCCGAACATCTCCAAGGAGATCGAGCCCCTCGTGCCGGCCCTGCAGAGCAACTGGCTGAGCGTCCACGTCATCACCAGTTTCCTCGGCTACGCCGCTTTCGCCATATCCTTCGGGGTGAGCGTCCTCTATCTCATACTCGCCGCGGACAAGCGGAGCGAGAGCTTCTACATCATCGGCATGCTCAGTCTGGTCTTCACCGTCACCCTGCTGGCGGCCATCACCGTGGACTTCCTGGTGTGGAGGCTCACGGGAGTGCCCCACCCCCACCTCTTCGCCGCGTCGTTCAGCAGTCCCCGGGCGGCGGTCAAGGCCGTGTCGTGGGTGACGTCGGGCTTTTTCTTCGCCCTCGTCTGGTACGGCGGCGTCCAGGCTCACGACAAGGTGGCGGCCCTTTTCCCCTCGCTCAAGGTCCTCGATGACGTCAGCTACAAGACGATCATGGTCGGCTTTCCCCTCCTGACGATCGGCATCGTCACCGGGGCGGCCTGGGCCAACTACGCCTGGGGGACCTACTGGAGCTGGGACCCCAAGGAGACCTGGTCTCTCATCACGTGGTTCATCTACGCCGCGTTTCTGCATGCCCGGTTCACCGCCGGGTGGAAGGGAAAGAAGACGGCCGTTCTCTCGGTCGTCGGCTTCGCCGCGGTGATCTTTACGTACATCGGCGTTAATTTCCTGCTCTCCGGCCTCCACAGCTACGGCTGATCCGGGGCCGACAGGCGGGAAGAGGAAGAAGTATCGCGGGATAAAACCACTCGGGAGGGACCGTTCTCGGGAAGGAGGAGGTCGTCGGGATGATACGAAAAATTCCTTGTCTGCTGCTCTTCGTCTGTTTCGCTGTTCTTTTCTCTGTAACCTTTCTGGCGCCCGCCCGGTCCCCGGCCCAGGGGCCGGGGGGTGACAACTGCCTATCCGCCAAGTGCCACTCCGGCCTGGGGCAGGCGAAATACGTTCACGGTCCGGTGGCGGCCAGCGTCTGCACCGCCTGCCACCGGCCCCGCAAGACCTACAACCCCGACAAGCACTCCAACTCGAGCTTTTCCATCGCCGGCAAGGGCAAGGACCTCTGCTTCATCTGCCACGAGGCCATGCAGAAGCGGATGACGGGAAAGTTCATTCACGGTCCGGTGGCCATGGGAGACTGCATCGCCTGTCACGATCCGCACCAGTCCGACGCCAAGTTTCAGATGCGAAAGTCCACCACCTCCGCCCTCTGTTTTTCCTGTCACGAGAACAATAAGACCACCCGGGAGTTTCTCCACGGCCCGGTGGCGGCGGGGGACTGCAACGTCTGCCACAACCCGCACGCGTCGGACTACAAGTATCAGCTCGAGGCGGAAGGGAACGTCCTCTGCTTTCTCTGCCACGAGGACCGCAAGGCCGAGTTCACCCGCAAAAGCGTTCACAAGCCGGTGACCGAGGGCTGCAGCGCCTGCCATGACAACCACAGCGCGGACTACAAGTTCCTTCTCAAGAATGAGGGGGTCGCCCTCTGCCTGAGCTGTCACACCAAAATGGACGAGAAGATCAAGGGCATGACCGTCAAGCACGGCGCTTTGCGGGAGGGCCAGTGCACGTCCTGTCACACTCCCCACTCGTCGAACTACGTCCGCCAGCTCAAGCAGTCGACGAAGCAGATCTGCTACGGCTGCCACAAGGAGATCGGCTCCCGGGTCCTGGCCTCCAAGTTTCTCCACGGCCCGGTCCAGCAGGACGACTGCTACGCCTGCCACGACTCCCACGGCTCGAACTACACCAAGATCCTTAAGAAATTCTTCCCGCCGGAGTTCTACATGGAGTACAAGACGGAGAACTTCGCCATCTGCTGGGACTGCCACAACAAGGACGTGGCCCTCACGGAGGTCACCACCACCCTCACGGGCTTCCGCAACGGGCGCAGGAATCTGCACTTCATCCACGTGAACCAGAAGAAGGGCCGCAGCTGCAAGGCCTGCCACGAGCCGCACGCGGGCGACCAGGAAAAACACGTCCGGCCCAGCGTTCCCTTCGGCTCGGGAGGGTGGAAGCTGCCGATCCAGTTCACGAAGCTCGCCACGGGAGGCAATTGTGTCGTGGGGTGTCACCGCGAGATGACATACGACAGGGAAAGCCCCGTTACGTACTGAGGATGCGCCATGAAGGCTTTCTTCTTCGGAAAAAGGGGGGGGACAATGCGTAGCATCGCGAAGTGTGAGAAATCCGGCCGGCCCGTGAAACTGTTCGCGGGCGCGGCTTTCCCGGCGGCGGTCGCCGTCCTTGCCGCCCTGCTGCTTCTGCCTTCCGCCGCGGGGGCCTTCGGCAACGTTAAGAACGGAGACTCCATGCCGTCCTTCACTCTCCAGGATGTCTCCGGTGCGGCCGTGAGCTCCGCGGACCTTGCCGGCAAGGCGCAGGTCATCGTCTTCTTCCGCAAGGGGCCGAGCACGGCCAAGGTCCTGAAGAGACTCGAGCGAAGCTACCAAGCCAACAAGGACCGCGCGGTGGGCTTCGCGGGCGTCTACCTCGGCAAGGGAAGCGCCGACGACGCGAAGGCCCTCGCCGCTGAAGGGGGAGCCACCTTCCCGATCCTGATGGGGACCGA
>JAUWCW010000314.1 GCA_030609125.1 Candidatus Rokuibacteriota bacterium | reverse complement strand
CGGGGGAAGAGACGCTCTTCGTCGGTGACCGCTTCCTGCAGGACTACCGAGGCCCGCGTGGGGCGGGAATCCGTGCGTGCCGGCTGGTGCGCGACGGCAGCCGGCGGGGACCGCATGTCATTCGGAGCCTGGAGAGACTTCCGGCCTTTCTGCTGCCGCCGCCGCCCCGGTCCACGTCCACCAGGCGGCGGCCAGCAGCCCCAGCAGGGCCGCTGCGGCGTTGAGTCCCACGTCGTACCAGTCGAAGACCCGGTTCGGAAGAAAGTGCTGAACCGTTTCGTCCAGGAGGCCGACGGCGGCCGCGGAAGCAAAGGCCGCCGGATAGCGCCCCACCCCCGCGGGGAGGGCGCGGAGGACGAGAATCGCGAGAAGACCGTATTCCACGAGGTGGACTCTGCCGATGGGGGAGGAGACGAGGGTGCGAAGGGCGACCAGGGCGCCGAGCAGGAGGAGGAGGTAGGAGAGGTGGGGCCACGGCAGGGGGGGGCGGGGTGATCGTGCGAGGCGCAGCAGGGGCAGTAGAAGGCAGACAGCGAGGAGCGCGTACAGGGGTGCGGAGACGGCGCTTTCTCCCACCCGGTCCTTCACGCCGGTGACGATGATGGGAAGGATGGGGAGAGTTGCGAACATGGCGGCCAGGTAGAAGGCGAGGACGGCGCGGGCGGAGATCTTCATGGTGGAAGGAAGATAGCCCAGTTGCCCCGCGTTGACAACGACGGCGGTGAAACCTAGTATGCCAGCTGCCGGGAGAACCGGGTTTCAGAAACAGCGGTTTTCGCAACGCCGTGGGCACTGTTCCAAGGAGGACCGCAGATGAGATCAGGAATCCCTTTCGTGCGTCGGATCGTCGTTACATCACTGGTCTGCCTTTTCGCCATCTCCTGCGCGGGAACGGAAACCGTACAGCCCCCGGGGGAGGCCGCCGTCTTCGGCAGGCAGGGGATAAAGGGCGAGCTCCTCTATCAGGGAAAGCCCTTGAAGGACGCCTACGTCTACGCCTATCGGAGCTATTCCACCAACCTCCTCGGCCCGGCCGATTTTGCGTCCGTTCCCTCGGCCTCGGACGGAACGTACACGATTGAGCTGGTGGAAGGGGCCTACTTCATCGTGGCCAGAAAGAGGGCCACCGGTGACAACACGGGTCCCATCGTTGCGGGGGACCTCTACACCGTCCATTCCTCGAATCCCGTGGCCGTCGCGGGCGGTGAATATGCCGTGGTGGACCTGGAGCTGGTCAAGATGCGCGATCCCATGTTCTTCCAGTCCATGTCGCGGGAAGAGACGAGCACCGGCATCAAGGGGATCATCGTCGACTCCGAAGGGAAGCCCGTTCCATGGGTCTTCGCCATGGCCTACACCTCGTCCGACATGAAGCGGGTTCCGGAGTACACTTCCATCATGACCGACGCGGACGGAAAGTTCGCCATCTTTCTCCCTCAGGGAGGCACGTACTGGCTGGCGGCGCGGAAAAACATCCGCGAAAGGCCCGTCGTCGGAGAACCCTACGGGCTCTACAAGGGATCGCCCGACGCCTCCGTCGTGGTCACCAGCGGGCGCTTCGTGGAGGGCGTGAAGATCACCCTGGAATCGTACCGCAAAGGCATCCAGGACTAGACTCTCCGGGATCCCTTCGGCTTCGCTCAGGGCAGGCTTTCGTCCCCTGACTGCGCTGCACCGGCCCTCGCTTGTGCGGTCCGCCCCCGCCTTCTTGACTTCGTTCGGGGCGGGTCCTATCATGCGCGCATGATCCTAGTTTGACGCGAATCAGAACGGAACGTCCCATGACGAAAAAACACTCCGATTTTGTCCACCTGCACGTTCACACCCAGTACAGCCTTCTGGACGGGATGATTTTCATCGACCGGCTGATGGAGCGGGCCCGGGAATACCGCATGCCCGCAGTGGCCATCACCGACCACGGACAGATGCACGGGGTCGTCGACTTCTATGTAAAAGCCGGCAAGGCGGGCCTGAAGCCCATCCTCGGGTGCGAGTTCTACGTTGCTCCCGGGGACATGCGGGACAAGAGCGGGAGGATCGGAGATGCGTCCTCCCACCTCACCCTCCTGTCACGGAACAACATCGGCTACCACAACCTGCTGGAGCTGACGACGGGGGCCAATCTGGAAGGGTTCTACTATCGGCCCCGAGTCGACAAGGATTTTCTTCAGGCCCGCAGCGAAGGTCTGCTCGCCCTCTCCGGCTGTCTCAACGGCGAAATACCGAGAGCGCTGTTGAGGGGGGACCGCAAAGCGGCCGCACGGGCGGCAGACGGGTACCGCCAGATCTTCGGCGACGGCAATTTCTACCTGGAGCTGCAGACCAACGGCATCGAAGAACAGACCAGGGCCAACGCGGAGATGATCTCCCTCGGCAAGGAGATGGGGATTCCCGTGGTGGCCACCAACGACTGCCACTACCTGAGCCGCGAGGACGCTCCCATGCACGACGTCCTCCTCTGCATCCAGACCGGCAAGACCCTCGAGGACCCGGCCCGGATGAGGCTGAGCACGGACCAATTCTACTTTCGCTCGCCGGAAGAGATGAAGGAACTCTTCTCGGAAGTTCCGGAAGCGATCTCCAATACCGTGGAAGTGGCGGAGCGGTGCAACGTGGAGCTCGAACTGGGCAAAGTCTTTCTCCCCCGCTTTGACGTGCCCGAAGGCGAAACCCTCAGGAGCTACCTGCGCCGGCTCAGCGAGGAGGGGCTCAGCCGCCGGCTTGGAGAAATGGCAAACGGAAGCCGCGAGGAGTACCGCAAGCGCCTTGACATAGAGATGGAAGTTATTGAAAAAATGGATTTTCCGGGGTATTTTCTCGTTGTCTGGGACTTCGTTAATTTTGCCCGCGAGAACGGGATTCCCGTTGGTCCCGGCCGCGGCTCTGCCGCGGGGAGCCTGGTGGCCTACGCTCTGGGAATCACCGATATCGACCCTCTCCCCTACGGGCTGCTCTTCGAGCGCTTTCTCAATCCGGGCCGCACGAGCCTGCCCGACATCGACATGGACTTCGACATGGACCGCCGCGACGAGGTCATCAACTACGTGCGGCGCAAGTACGGGGAGCAGAGAGTGGCCCAGATCATCACCTT
>JAUWCW010000171.1 GCA_030609125.1 Candidatus Rokuibacteriota bacterium | reverse complement strand
GCCTTGCGGCACACCCATCCGATGAAGGGCTTTTCCCAGAACTCTCGGAGCATGATGAACCGGATCGGCCGGGGGCAGGTGATGCCGAGAACAAGGGGGTCGACGTAGCTGACATGGTTCGCGGCCAGGATAAAGGGCCCGCTGCGGGGCACATTTTCCACTCCTTCGGCGCGGACCCTGAAGAAGGGCTTGACGACCGCCATGACGAAAGGTCTGAAGAACCGGTAAAAAGGTGTTGCTTCCTCCGCGGCCCGGTGGGGCCGGGAGCGGCCGGGTTCGAGGCGGGGGCTTCTGCCGGTATGAGTCTGAGTGGAGCACACAACTGAAGTTTAGCATACGGGAGGAGGGCACGCAGTCAAGAACGGGTCCCGGGAAGGCCCCTGGGAAAATAGGGCTTGACTTTTCAGCGGCATCCAGATAAATTCTGCATTCGAAATATCATCGTTCAATCAGCAACACATCAGGTTGTGATCTACGGCACGTTGTCCGCATGAAACCCGCGGACGGTTTTCAGAGAGTGGGGAAGGGGGCGAGGGTGAGAACAAGCGGTACCGGATTATTTTTTCACAGGCTGAGTGGAGTTTTACCTGTTTTCGGTAATGCGTTTACCTGGGAGGGGATAACATCATGCAAGATCAGTTAGTTTATGTGGTGCCGATGGTAGGAGTCTTCGGTATGTTGTGTGCCTTTTTGATTTTCGGCTGGTTGAACAAGCAGCCGACGGGAAACGAAAAGATGGTCGAGATCGCCAAGGCCATCCAGGAAGGCACCAGAGCGTTTCTTTTTGCCGAATACAAGATTCTGGCGGTCTTTGTCGTCATCGTCTGGGCGTTGTTGACCTTCGCCCTCAGGTGGGAGACCGGCGTTGCCTATCTGGCCGGCGCCACCTGCTCGATCCTGGCGGGCTGGATCGGCATGAACGCCGCCGTCCGGGCCAACGTAAGGACCACTGAAGGCGCCAAAATCGGCGGCCAGAACAAGGCCCTCGTGGTTGCCTTCTTCGGCGGCTCCGTCATGGGACTCTCCGTGGCCAGCCTCGGCATTCTCGGGGTGGGCATTATGTTCCTCTGGAAGGTCGTACATGCCGATCTCAACATCATCACCGGATTCTCCATGGGCGCCTCTTCGATCGCTCTCTTCGCCCGTGTCGGCGGCGGCATCTACACCAAGAGCGCCGACGTCGGCGCCGATCTCGTCGGCAAGGTCGAAGCCGGTATCCCCGAGGACGATCCCCGCAACCCGGCGACCATCGCCGACAACGTGGGCGACAACGTGGGCGATGTGGCCGGCATGGGCGCCGACCTCTTCGAATCCTATGTCGGCGCGATCATCGCCAGCATCATTCTGGGAGCGGCCTTCATGCTCCCGAACGGCCCCGCATCGGATGAAATGCGCCAAAGCGCCATGTTCTTTCCGCTGCTTGCCGTCGTCGGCGGGTTGGTCGCTTCGCTCCTCGGCATCGGGTCGATCAAGGTTTTCGAGAAGATGAACCCCGCCGCCGCCCTCCGCTATTCGAGTTTTGTCGCGGCCGGTCTCTTCCTCCTCTTCACCAACCGCATCTGCGCTTTTCTCGGTCTGCCAACGGCCATATTCTATTCGGTCCTGGTGGGAACCATCAGCGGCATGGGCATCGGCCTGATCACCGAGTACTACACGGCGGGCAAGCCGATCCGTGACATTGCCCAAAACGCTTTGACCGGTCCCGCCACGGTCATGATAAAAGGGCTTGCCATCGGCATGGAATCAACCATACCCCCGGTGCTCCTCATCTGTGCCGCCATGGGCGGCGCCGCTTACCTGATGCCGGACAATCCTCTCTATGGTATCGCCTCCGCGGCGGTCGGCATGCTTGGAACGATCGGCCTGGTCATGAGCGTCGACGCCTACGGCCCCATTGCGGACAACGCCGGCGGAATAGCCGAGATGACTGAAGCCGGGCCCGAGATCAGGGAGATCACCGACGAGCTCGACTCCCTCGGCAACACTACCGCCGCCATGGGCAAGGGCTTCGCCATCGGCTCGGCGGCGCTGACCGCACTCTCCCTCTACGCCGCGTACAACACCACCATCAACCTGAAGCTGGCCGAGATGGGGAAGGAGGCGATGAGCCTCAACCTCCTGGAGACGAATGTTGTCATCGGGACCTTTCTCGGCGGGCTGGTACCCTTCTTCGTGGCCGCTCTCACCATGACCGCCGTCGGCGACGCCGCTTTCGCCATGGTCGAAGAGGTGAGGCGTCAGTTTCGGGAAATCCCCGGCATTATGGACGGCACCGGCAAACCGGAACACGCCAAGTGCGTTTCCATCGCCACTAATGCCGCTCTCAGGAAGATGATTCTTCCCGCTCTCACCGCCGTTCTGGTTCCGCCGATCATTGGTTTCACACTGGGGCCGGCCGCCCTCGGCGGGGCCCTCGCAGGCGCCACCGTAACCGGTGTTATGTTGGGCATCATGATGTCCAACGGCGGCGGGGCCTGGGACAACGCCAAGAAATATATCGAGAAGGGGAACCTCGGCGGCAAGGGCTCCGATGCCCACAAGGCGGCGGTTGTAGGCGACACCGTGGGCGATCCTTTCAAAGACACCTCGGGCCCTTCCATGAACATCCTCATCAAGCTGATGAGCGTGGTCGCCCTCGTGCTGGCGCCGCTGTTCATATAGAATTGAGCGTGAAACGGTGGGGAGGGACGCTGTCCCTCCCCACTTTCATTTGATATGGCCGAACAGTACAGGGACCTGCAGGCCCATTCGCTTTACTGTTCCCGGTGCCGGGTAGCCAGGAAGGTCAGGGAAAGGCTGCTCCTGGTGCTGCCCGGCTACGATCTCTACGAATACCGGTGTGAAGTGTGCTTCTCATCGGTGGGGACGAAGAAAGTCTCGGGCGCCGGATCCGGGAAGGTCGTTCTCCGGTAGAGGCGCGGTCGACTGAGTCAGGGCCAGGAGACGGATCGGACACCCGCTCGTCATCTCCAGGCCGATGCCGATGACCAGCGCGCCGGGGGTGTCCCCCGAAATCAGGGGGAAGGCCGCCGGCTTCCGCGCTCCCCGCCCTCCACGGACTCCATGGAACAAAAGTATCGGTTGGTGCCGCTTCTCACTGCTCCCCAAAGGTTCTCTTGGCAACGGGTTTTTTTCCGCTATAGTAGAATCCTGTCGTGGCGATTCGCATGAGATTCAGAGATTGAGAACGGGAGAGAGAGATGCGTCTTGACAAATTCACGGTGAAGGCACAGGAAGCACTGGAACAGGCCCAGAGGACCGCCGAGGAGATGGGCCAGCAGGCGGTCGATGTGGAGCACCTTCTCCACGCTCTTCTGCGGCAGCAGGAAGGGGCGGTGGTGCCCATAGTCCAGAAGGCGGGCGCCGATCCGGGGAGGTTGGCCGATGCCGTGGAAAAGGGACTGAAAGGGCTTCCGGGGGTGTCCGGAGAAGGACTCACCCGGGACACCTACGTGACGCCTCGTCTCTCACGGGTCCTCGAGGGGGCCCAAAGGGAGGCGGACACGCTGAAGGACGCCTATATCGCCGGAGAGCACATACTCCTTGCCATGACGGAAGCGGGGGGAGCGGCCCAGGAGCTGCTCGAGCAGAACGGGGTGAACCGGGCCGTCATACTCCAGGCAATGCAGGCGGTCAGGGGGACTCAGCAAATCACCGACCAGAACCCGGAGGACAAGTACCAGGCTCTTCTGCGTTTCGGAAGGGACCTGACGGAACTGGCCCGCAAGGGAGCACTCGACCCTGTTATCGGCCGGGACGAGGAGATGAGAAGGGTGGTCCAGGTGCTTTCAAGGAGAACGAAGAACAACCCCGTGCTCATCGGGGAGCCTGGAGTGGGGAAGACGGCAATCGTGGAAGGGCTGGCGCGCAGGATGGTGGATGGAGACGTGCCGGAGTCCCTGAAGAACAAGCGGCTGGTGGCCCTCGACGTGGGGGCTCTGGTGGCCGGGGCCAAGTACCGCGGCGAGTTTGAGGACCGCCTCAAGGCCGTGGTCCGGGAAGTGACGGAAAGCGACGGGGAGATCGTCCTCTTCATCGATGAGCTGCACACCCTTGTCGGGGCGGGTGCGGCGGAAGGGGCCGTCGACGCGTCGAACATTCTCAAGCCCGCACTTGCCAGGGGAGAGCTGAGGGCCGTCGGCGCCACGACCCTCGACGAGTACCGCAAAAAGATCGAAAAGGACCCGGCCCTGGAGAGACGGTTTCAGCAGGTCTACGTCGGCGAGCCGTCGGTGGAGGACACCATGGCGATACTCAGGGGGCTGAAGGAGCGCTACGAGGTGCACCACAAAGTGCGGATAACCGATCCCGCGATCGTTGCCGCCGCCACGCTGTCGAGCAGGTATATCAGCGACCGTTTTCTGCCGGACAAGGCCATTGACCTTATCGACGAGGCGTCGTCCCGTCTCCGCATCGAAATCGACTCGCTTCCGACTGAGATCGACGAACTGGAGAGGCGCATAACACAGCTCGAAATAGAAAAGACCGCCCTGAGCAAGGAGAAGGACACGCGGTCAAGGGAGAGGCTGCAGAAGATCGAGGCCGAGCTCGGCGAGATCAGGAGCGAGTCGACCGCCCTCAAGGTTCGGTGGCAGAACGAAAAGGAGTCGATCGCCCATATCGGGGCCCTGAAGGAGAAGATTGAGCGGAGCAAAGTGGAGATGGAAAGCGCCAGGCGGGAGGGTGACCTGGGCAGGGCGGCTGAGCTGCAGTACGGGGAGATGCCGAAACTCTCGGCGGAGCTGGAGGTCGAGACAGACCGCCTTTCGGGATTGCAGAAGGAATCGATGATGCTCAAGGAGGAAGTGGACGCGGAAGACGTGGCGGAGATCGTGTCGCGCTGGACGGGGATCCCCGTGACGAAGATGATGGAAGGGGAGGCGGGCCGCCTGCTGGAAATGGAGGAGCGGCTGAGAGAGCGGGTGGTCGGTCAGGATGACGCGCTGCAGCTCGTCTCGGATGCCGTGCGCAGATCCCGTTCCGGGCTCTCCGATCCCGGCCGCCCGGTGGGAAGCTTTATTTTCATGGGCCCCACGGGAGTGGGCAAGACCGAGCTTGCCCGTGCTCTGGCGGAGTTTCTCTTCGATGACGAGCAGGCGATGGTCCGTATCGATATGAGCGAGTACCAGGAAAAGCACGCCGTCTCCAGACTCATCGGGGCGCCTCCGGGCTACGTGGGCTTCGAGGAGGGCGGGCAGCTGACGGAGGCGGTTCGCCGCCGGCCGTACGCGGTTATCCTATTCGACGAAATAGAGAAGGCGCACCCGGAAGTCTTCAAC
>JAUWCW010000081.1 GCA_030609125.1 Candidatus Rokuibacteriota bacterium | reverse complement strand
ACAGAACTATGTGAGCCAATAATGGCCCACATCTGAGGCAGAAAAGCCTGTTTCTGCCATAATTTGTTGATTTGTCAGTAATATCTCGAGTGTGCCACGAATGGCACATATATGACAAGGTTTTCTGAAATACAGCAATGTAACTTGGAATAAATAGTTTCCACGCCGGTGGCTCCCTCGTCGATGCCTGGTGTGGACGGGGGCAGGTGTCCGGAAAATGTATTATGATGTCCTTGAGGCTGCGGGTCGCCTGCGGAGGCGGTCCCCGCGCCGGGCGCCGTCGGGGCGCGCGAGGGGAGTGTGATGGAGACGAAGATCAAGAAGATCGTCCGAGAGCTCAAGGACGAAACCAACCTCTTCCACCTCTTTGAGGAGGATGAGCTGGAGAAGCTGGCTCCCTATTTCGAGCGGGCCCACTTCGGGGCCGGCGGCAAGGTCTTCAGGGAAGGAGCTCCGGCCGATTGCATCGCTTTTTTGATGAGCGGCGAGGTGGAAGTGAAAAAGCAGACCGAGTTCCAGGGAAAAGCGATCGTTCTTGCGCGCATGACCAAGGGCGCCGTTCTTGGTGAGCTGGCCCTCTTTGACGGCCAGCCGCGGTCGGCCACCGTTGAGGCCACTAAGAATACAGAACTGCTGGTCCTGCGAAAGAGCGCCCTGGACGCCTTCATAGAGGACTACCCGGTCCTCGGCATCAAGATTCTCAAGGGAATAAGCCGGGTTCTTTCACTGCGCCTCCGGCAGCTCGAAGAAAGACTGGTGGTTGTTTTCTGAGGGGTGGGCAATGAAAGAAAAGCACTACCTCATGGAGAGCGAGGAGGAGGCCCTCCGGCTGGATCGCAAGACGGACAGGGAGGCGGTTGTGCGGCAGGCGCTCTGGGCCGGCATCGAACCTGGCATGAGGGTGGCCGACCTCGGCTGCGGCTCGGGCAAGACCACGTCGGTTCTGCACGGTCTGGCCCAGCCGGGAGGGAGGGCCGTCGGGGTGGACATATCCGGGGAGAGGATCGCCTTTGCCCGGGAGCCTCACGAATCTCCCGGGATAGAGTTCCACCAGGCCGACATCCGGCAGCCACTGGATCACCTGGGTGAGTTCGACCTGCTCTGGATCCGCTTCGTACTCGAGTATTACAGGAGGGGAAGCCTCGACATCGTGCGAAACGTCACTGACATCCTGAAGCCCGGCGGACGTATCTGCCTGCTCGACCTCGACAACAACTGCCTCTGTCACTACGAGATGCCACCCCGACTTCAGCGGACGCTCCATGCCGTCATGGACGCCCTCTCGGAGAACGCGAACTTCGACCCCTACGCGGGGCGGAAGCTGTACTCGTATCTCTTCGACCTCGGTTTTCAGGACATCGAGGTCACCATCGAGGGGCACCACCTCATCTATGGTTATCTCGAGGAGAGTGACGCCTTCAACTGGATGAAGAAGGTGGAGGTGGCCCCGAAGAAGATCGGCTATGACTTCGACGAATACGAGGGGGGATTCGAGGACTTTCGCGAGGAGTTCGACCGGTTTTTCGCAGACCCGCGCCGGTTTACCTATTCGCCGCTCATCTCCGTGGTCGGGAAAAAACCCGGTCCCTGATTCCTGCCGCCAGGACAACTGTCGTGAAAACACCGCTGGAGAGCCATTCTTCAGCAACCGCCACAGTCACCTCGGTCAGGTCAGTCCCGCAGATTTTGAAAGGGCGTCAAATGGTAGCTGCTGACTGCATAGGCGGGGGAATTCCAAAGGGAACTCCGGCGGCGGTTCGGTTTCTTTGCGAAGGCGTCAGTGAGTGCTGCCGTTCGCGCCCTGCAGGGAGTATCCCTCGTAGACGTAAGGCGTCTCGGCCTCGTTGGCGTTGTAGTACCTGATCAGGGCCTCGACGCATTTGCGGTCGAAGTGGACGCCGATGTTCCCGACAATGTGGTCGAAGACCTCGTTGAGAGGCATGGGGTCGCGGTAGTGCCGCTTTGACGTCAGGGCTTCGAAAACGTCGGCGACGGCGAGGATTTTCGCGCCGAATGGGATCTGGTCCCCCTTCAGGTTCCGGGGATATCCGCTCCCGTCGACCTTCTCGTGGTGGGCGCTGGCGATGTCGGGCACTTCCTGGTAAATCCCCTCAAAGTTGATCTGCTTGAGGATGTCCTCTGTCTTGACGACGTGTGTCTTGACGATCTCGTACTCATCGGCGGTCAGTCTTCCCGGTTTCTTCAGGATCGAGTCGTACACGCCGATCTTGCCGTAGTCGTGCAGGGAGGCCGCCACCCGTATCATCTCCGTGTATTCGTGGGAGAGCCCCAGCTCCCGGCAGATCCCCATGGCGTACTCCGTCACTTTCAGGGAGTGACCGGCGGTGATGGGGTCCCTCGCCTCCGTGGAGGCGACGAGGACCTGGATGATCGACTGGAACTGGCTCAGCCGCGCCTCGACCAGCCTGACGTTGTGGATGCAGACGCCGATCTGGGGGGCTATGCCCATAAGGAGATTCACGTCCCGCTGGAGGAGAGGCCTCTTGGTCCTCCTGTTGTCGACGGCCAGAATTCCGAGCGGTTCATTTTCGTAGACGATGGGGCAGCAGATGAAGGATTTGACCCCCATCTGCATGGCGAACCTCAAGCTGCGGGGCGAGAGGTTCCTGAAGATCTCGTTGATGTCGTTTACCAGGTAGGGTTTTTTTTCACGGAAAGACAGGACAAAGACACCTTTGGACTTCTTGTGGTCCAGGCGAAAGCCGCCGCCCCTCACGAACTTGCCGAACAGTTCCGGCTCATAGCCGTAGCCGGCCCTGGGGACCAGCCTTGTCTTCTCGTTGTTGGCCATCAGAATGAGTCCGCGGTCGAAATCGAGCCTCTTCTCGAGGATGTGCACAACGCTGTCAAGGATATCGTCGATGCTGGATTCCTTGGACAGGGCCTGGCCGATCTCGTTGACAAGGAGGGAGTTCTGATAGTTCACATTGATCTGTTCGATGAGGTCGTCGCTGGACTTCTCGTGCTGGGCGACCGAAGACCTCAGGTCACGGGCGTCGAGAAAGGCGATGCGCCAGCTCAGGAGCAGGAGCAGGGAGAGCGAGAAGAGGCCCAGCCCCGTGGGAGAGATCCCCGGCAGGAGGCCGAGGGCGGCGGCGAGAACACCCAGAGCAAGGATCAATGTAACGACTTTGCGCACATTCTTCGACGACACCGAAGAGGAGGGCTGCCAGGAGATGACGTAACGGCATACTCCGTCACCTCTGAAAATGCACAGGGGGTGCTCGATGCGGGGAATCTTGAAGTTGAAGTGAGTCGTCACGGACTCTATGTAGCCCTTTCGGTTCTCACACTGAAAAGGTTCTTCCTTCGTTCCTTCGTTGGGGGTGACGGTGATCTCAACTTTAGTGGGGCCGATCTTGCGTGATTCGTATCTGGAGGACTTCGTGAACTTGTTGGACATCTTTCCGGCGAGAGCGTAGGCCCGGTCGGGACTGACGAGCCCGATCACGTACTTGCCGATGATGCCGAGGGCCTCCGGGGAAGCGGTGTAGCGCCCGGCCTCGCGGGCGATCTCCTCGTTGCCCGTCATCTCCTGGAGTTTTTCGTGGAAGCGGTTGACCTGCCGCTGGGTAAACCAGTGTCCTCCGTCCTCCACCTGGTAGGACTCCATGCCCGCGAAGTGGAGAAGTTCCCTGACGTCCACGTGGCTGTATTTTTTCCTGATAAGCTTGATGTAGGACTGGATGATCACACTGTTGTAGAGGGGGGTGTCGTATGTGTGTGATGCTTCCATCGTGCTGCCCATGTCTTGCATCAGGAACGGGCTTTTTTCGATGGAGTCTTCAGGTCATCCACGAACGCGAGGCCGGCACCGACGTGGTCCAGGTCGAGGACCGTCATCATGTACGTCTTGCTGTAGGGAATGGATTGGATGTCAGCGTACTCTTTCGGGTAGATGAGGGCCGGGACGGAACTGTGCTCGTAATGCCGGGCGAGGACGGCAAGAGCCTGAAGGAGCGTCTCCGCCGGAAGCTGCCCGGGTTCGATCACAAAAGCCTGGACGCAATTGGTCAAGTCGGACATGTTGAGTCCCACGTCCGAGACGTTCACCGCCATGACGGCGTAAAGGACACCGCCCTTCTTGAGCGAATAGAGACGGCGCTCACGGGTGAAACCCAGCCGCCGGTACTCACTTGACATTCGCTTCTCGTGCTTCAACGGTCTATTGACGAGGTCGAGGCATTCGAGCATCAGCCCGCCGGAGTGCTGCGCGTATCTCCTCTGCAGTCTCGTCAGGTCGCCCTCCTGCGGCTTCTCGAGGGCCCAGCCTCCGGGGAGAGCGTCCGGGGGGGCGCCTGCCTGCAGGTGAAAATAGGCAAATGCGTCGAGAGAGCACTTCCGCCGATCGTCGATGGTCCTGGCCGCCGCCCCGAAGACGCGATTGGCGAAACGGTTCTCAGGTTGGTAGTAACAGCAGATGTACTGCATGAGCTCCGGAAAAACCCGATGAAACTCGTTTACGTATTGCATGATGTGCTCCATGACCACGAGGCCGGCCTTGTGCCTGCTGGAGCTGATGGCGGCGTGGTGGTGCAGGAGCCATGTCCTCTGGTAGTAGCGGAACATGGAAACATGACCGAGAATAAGGCCCTTGTCCCGGTAGATGACGTGACGGGCAATATGAGGATTGCTGCCGTACAGGTTGCGGTAGAGCCTCTTGAAGTGCTCTTTCCGGTTCTTGATAATCGCGTACTTCTCCGGATAAATGAAGCCGCTCTCGAAGAAGAATTCCCAGAGTTCATCGAGGTCGGTCTCGGTGGTGCAGGCGTAGGAGTTCTTGTAGACAACCTGATGGAGAAAGGATGAGAGGCGGGTATGGTCGAGAACATCCATGTCGACGATTGCCAGACCGGATTTCACACTGCCGTCATCCTTCGCGTCACTGTATACGACCTGGGCCCTGCAGTTGATCGCGAAGCCGTTGAGGAACTCGATCTGGACCTCGGGGATGATCATGCCGGCGAGAAGGACGGCCCGGTTGGCATGCTCCTCGACGGAAAAGCCCGCGCCCGAAATGTCCCGAGCTTTGAGATTCACTCTCCTCCCGGTGAAGGGGTGCGGAAAAATGATGTTGGGTAGCGGGGATATGTGGGGTCGGACGCTCCTGTGCCTTCTCTGCTTGTCTCTCGGCGCCGTGCTCCTCAGAGGCCTGAACGCAATGTAGAGGCCTCTCCGCTTGATCGCTCTTCGAACTACCTCACAGACTCCCGTAAAGATGGCATGTCCGTCCCTGCTGAGGAAGACGTCCGCCTGATCTCCGGGAGCGGGAAGTGAGGACGAGTCGTCTCGGGATGGAAGCTTCACGGAGAATGACAGGGCACTGAAACTGACGAGCTGCCCGGAGATTGCGTCGGCTCCGAAAGTCATCCTGGCATTGACGCCTCTGCACCGGTGTCTCTCTACCCTCCTGGTGCTGACGTTGTGGCTGACATCGGGCAGGGCAAGACGTATGCCTTCCACATCCTGGTCGAGCAAGTCCGCTTCGACGATGATCTTGCGGAGCCCGTCGGAGAGAAAGAAATTCTCGAACTCATAGGATCCCAGGTCCATCGCAGGTCCGGCCTGGTCGATCCACCTGCACTCCAGGGTTTCATCGAGGCAGGGCTGGGGTTTTACGGAGAAGGTGAGCCGTGCGACTTCGGTGCGATGCTTGAAGTTGAGGACGATGTCCCCGTCTCGGAAATTGACGCGGTTCAGGGTGTTGATAAGTCTCTTGCGGCTGACGGGCTTCATGGCCTCATGCAATACGGGGACATGAGCCGCTTCAGGCGTTCCTGCAACGCGACGTTCCTTTTTCATGCCGGTCCTTACAGTAATATTATTTAATAATACTTTACCAACAGTTACATGGTTAAGCAATATAAAAAGGTTTAGGAGTAAAGCTCTCCGCTGCGGCTTGCTGTTGAAAACTCCCCGGTTTGTCCCCAGCCTCGGAGCAGGGTTCCACGCTCCCGGAAACAGGGGAGGGGACAGGTGAGGACAGACTCCGTCAAGTGCGGAAGAGCTCTAGATTTCTTCCAGTTCGATGAGGGTTCCGCAGAAGTCCTTCGGGTGAAGGAAGACGACAGGCTTGCCGTGGGCGCCCGTTCGCGGTCTGCCGAGAAGTCGCGCGCCCGTCTTCTTCAGTCGCTCCGCGGCGGCGCCCAGATCCTCCACCTCGTAACAGACGTGGTGGATTCCCCCGGAGGAGTTTCGGGACAGGAAGCTGTCGATCGGCGAGTCTTCTCCCCGCGGTTCGAGAAGCTCCACCCTGGTGTTCGGGAGGTTGACGAAGGCGACCCTGACGCCGTGCTCGGGCAGATCCACCGGCTCTGAAACGTCCGCGCCGAGAAGGTCCCGGTAGAGGGCAGCGGCGGTGGCCAGGTCCGGAACGGCGACGGCGATGTGATTGAGCCGTCCTATGGATCCGCCCCCCGGGCCGGTCTCCTTCCGGGGAGGCAGGAATACTTCCAGGAGCCGCCGGGCCGCGCTGGGGGGGGTGATTTCGCCGGCGGAGACGACCGCTTCCAGGCCCGGCACGCTGGACCGGACAGCCGGGTGGTCCCTGAGGGTCGACAGGAGGGTTTCGGCGGCTTCAGCCCACATCCAGGCCCGGGCTTGTTCGGCCCGGCGGGACTGGAGCTGCCGGCTTTCGTCAAGGAATTCCCGGCAGCGCAGCAGGGCCGCCCAGGCCGCGACTATTCCCGAACCCTCGAGAGCGGAGCAGGAGAGAACCGGCACCGTCCACCCCGGGGCCCGCGGCCGGGTGAGGGTCAGCGCGCTCCGCGCCGCCGCCACGGACCGGGCGGCCGCGGCGCGAAGGTCGCCGTCGTCCTTGTTGACGAGGACAAGATCGACGAGCTCGAAGATGCCCTTCTTCACCCCCTGCAGCTCGTCCCCTCCTCCCGGAAGGAGCATGAGAACGAAGACGTCGGTCATCTCCGCCACCGCCGTCTCGGACTGGCCGACGCCGACGGTTTCGACGATGACGACATCGTAGCCCGCCGCCTCGCAGACGAGGAGGGCCTCCCTGGTCCTTCTGGCCACACCGCCGAGAGTGGAGCCCGACGGCGACGGCCTGATGAAGGCCTCGTCCCTCGCGGCAAGCTTCGTCATGCGGGTCTTGTCGCCGAGGATGGACCCGCCGCTCAGCGACGAGGAGGGGTCGACGGAGAGGACCGCCACGCTGTGGCCGATATCGATGAGGTGATTGCCGAGGGACTCGATCAGGGTGGACTTTCCGACGCCCGGCGCCCCGGTGATTCCGATCCTCACGGCCCTTCCGGTGTCGGGGGCAAGCCTGTCGAGGAGGGATTCCGCCGCCGGCCGGTGATCCGGCCGCGCCGACTCGATGAGCGTGATGGCCCGTGCCAGTCCTTTCCTGTCGCCGGAGACTACGGCGGCGGCCAGGGCTTCGGGGTCCATCTGCGCCGAGGTGCTGTCGCCCGCCCTTTTCATGCCGCCGAGAATACTATTCTCCCGCTGTCTTGACAAACCCCCGGGGCGGTGCCCGGCCGCTGTTTCCCAGCCGCTACGGCGGGGATCGCGGCGGGGAATCTCACGGTCCGGGGAGTTGAAAAAGGTGGATATCTCCCCGGCTTCTGACCGGGGTGCATTCCGCGAGAAGACCATTGAGCGCTGCTGTCTCGGGGGGTGAAAGGTCCATGTACCGGTATGTCTTGTTCAGGCGCCCGACCTCCGAGGCGTTTATCAGGAGGTAGTCTGCGCCCGTCCCGGCGATCCTCTCACGGAAGGCGTCGTCGTCGGGGCTCTCGCGCATCCACCGGACGATGTCGGTGTAGTCGTAGGCTGAGCTGAAGTGCACCACCCTCTCAACGTACAGTACCCGGGTCTCGCCGAGGAAGAGGACTTGCGCGCCCGAAGGAAGATTGGCGTTCATCCAGATGGCCATTTCGTAATAGGGGAGCATGGCGGTGAGGTACTTTCCCGCTGAG
>JAUWCW010000142.1 GCA_030609125.1 Candidatus Rokuibacteriota bacterium | reverse complement strand
GTGGCGGAAGTTCGGCGGGACGGAGAGCAGATCGCCCGTCACGGGCACGTCCCTCTGGTCGTCGAGGTAGAATTTCCCCGGGTAGATGTCGTTCACGATGGTGCAGTCGATGTTGTCGTCCGGGTTGTTCCCGGGATCGGGCCAGTCCCCCGCCGACTTCCCGCTGTGCTGCTCGTAGTAGCAGTCGGTGGAGCAGATCTTGTAGGAGTACCGCTTGCCCATCTCCAGGGGGTTGCTCGCCGAGGTGGTGGTGTCCGTCCAGTTCGTGAACCACGTCGCCTCCCCTCCCGTGAGCTCCACCTCCGACGCGGGATTCAGGGTCCAGTCGTAGCCCTCCCGGCGCAAAACCCGGAAGCCGGCGAGGTCGCGGTAGTCGATCTGGTCGATGGCATCCCAGTTCAGGGCGATGCTGGTGCCGCACCCCGCCTTGGTGATGCCCGTCGGGGGCGGCGGCGCCTCGTAGCAGATCTCCGCTGCGTCGCAGTCGCCGCACTGCTGCCCTTCCGCGAGAGACTCGGAGGTCGCGTCGGTGTGGTTGCCGCACTGGTCGGACGCGACGGCGAGAAAGTAGTACTTCGTGTCGGGCTGAAGCTCCGGCTCCGCCGGAGTCACCTGACTCTCGCTGTCGAAGTTGATGGGGGGGATGCTGCCGTCGTCGCTTATGTAGCCGCTATAGTCGGGAATAAGGGCCCCGTTCGAGACAACGCCCTCACTGACGGTGGGGTAGCCCGCGGTGCTGAAGTAGACCGCGGTGTAGTCGAAGTCCGGCTCGTCGCCCCTGACGGGGTTCTCCAGGTTAAGGATGATCCGCCGGTAGCCGGGGCGGGCGATGAGGTTGGGTGTCGACGGCGGCACCGTGTCCGTGGGAGACGCGCTGATGAGGGCGTAGTCGCTGTCGGTGTAGTTGCCGTCGTTGAACTCCGCCGCGTCGCAGTGGATCGAGGCGATCCGGTAGAAGTAGTACGCGCAGCCGACGAGGGAGCCGTCAGTGTCCAGATAGCCCGTGCTTTCGGCCGGAAGCTCTATCTCGTTGGCGATTATCACCTCGTCGCTGAAATCGGATTCTTCTGCCCGGAAGAGACGGTAGCCCACCACCCCCGGCGTCACCGAGGGGGTCCAGGAGAGCTGCACCTGATCGTCCACGGGGTAGGCGGCGGCGAGATCCGCCGGGGGCCCCGGGATGACGGGGTTGACCGTCGAGTCCGGCCCGTCGGCGGCGGTGGTCCCGTCGGGGCTGGGGTTGCCGTAGAGGTCCGGGGTGGAGATGGCGCTGACGTTGTTAGAGCGGTCGTAGGAGCTGATGGCAACGTAGTACATGGCGTTGTAGGACTGAAGGCCCGTGAGGGTGAGGTACTCCTTGGCGCCCGCCGTTCCGGGGGAGCGGCTGATCCGCTTCCGGCCCGAGTAATTCCCCGCCGAGAGGCCGTAGTAGATGGTGTAGCCCGCCAGGTCTTTCTCGGTGCGGGCGTCCCACTCGAGTTGCAGCCGTCCGCACTCCTGCGGGTCCCAGACGTTGAGGCCCGTCGGCGTTCCGGGGGCCGTGGAGTCGAAGGGGTTGGAGGCGATGGCCAGGTTTCTCGACTTGATCTCGCCCGTGAGGGTGAGCTTGCGGTAGTAGTCCCCGCCGGAGACAGGGTCCTTCAGGATGGGGTCGGGCCGGGAGGAGCGCCCGGCGAGGGTGATCCGGATGGTCCGGATGTCTTCCGGATCGTCGGTACCGACCGTGAAGGGCTGGTCGTCCGATTGGCGGTAGGAGAAGGCGAGGGCGTCGACGTTCTTGGCCAGGACCTGGGTAACGGTGGTCGAGGGATCGTACCGCGGGTTCGGCGCCGCCGTCGAGGTGTTGTACTGCAGGAAGGTGCGCCGAAGCTCGTTGCCGGCGAGGATGTAGGTGACCTGGATGTGCCGGTCGTAGGGAGGAGCGGCGCTGGAGTTGTCGTCCCAGTACTCGAAGGTGATGGTGTTCGCCGTCGCCGTGCTGATCGGCTCGGCGGCGTCGACGGCCTTGAAGCCGGCCAGGTAAAGCTCGTTCTTCATGTAGTCCATGGCGTAGCGCAGGTTGTTCTGCAGGTCGTTGTAGAGCCGCTGGGAGGTGGACTGCTTCGTCTGTGTAATATAGACGCTGTAGATGCCCACGGCGGCAATGACGGAGATGGCGAGGGCAATGATGAGCTCCGTCATCGAAAAGCCCGCCGCACTGTCGGCGCGAAGGATTTTTCTCATTCTCTCCCTGACTCTCATTGCAGTGCCTCCTCCCCGTTTCATCCTCAGTACCTCGAAATGTAACTCACCACTTTGGCCTCGTAGCTGCCGTCGGCGGCGAGGCGCGCGTTCCAGGCGAGCCCTTCGTCCCACGTCACCGAGACGTCGATCTGCGAGGTGTTCGCGAGCGGCGTGTCCGCCGTCACCGTCGTCGTCCGGGTGAAGACGGCATCGCTCCCGGCGCAGTTGGCGACGGGCGTCATGAAGCCGTCGAAACAGCTTTCATCGCCATCGAGGGTGGCCAGGTTGTCATAGTCGACGTTGCGGCAGCGCTCCAGCTCCTTCTCGGCAAGCATGTTGGCCGATGTCAGGCGCCGGGCGTAGATGCTCGATCGCTGGGCGTAGAGCGAAACCATGGCCAGGCCCTGGACGATAAAAAGCATGATGAACATGGAGATCATGACCTCGATGAGGGTGAAACCTGCCTGTTTCATCTCCTATTCCTCCACCCAGCCGCTTCCGTTCCAGCGCTCGACGTACATCCTTCCCGTCCCTTCGACGCGGACCCTCTTGCGATACGCCCCGTCGGAGGTCATCAGGGACATGGCCGGCACCACCCCGAGACCCAGGTCCTTGTAGCTGCCGCTGTCGACCCACCCCACGCTCCCCACGGCCCTTATTGCGAGGGTGTTTGCCGGTCCCAGGTCATCGACCTGGTAGAGGTCGATGTCCCCCGAGAGGGTGTTGGTGGCGAAGCTGACGCCGTCGGTCTCGTTGCGGAGGGTGTAGCTGTCGCCGGCGGTGCTGAAGATGATGCGGAGCTCGTTGTTCTTGGCGATGGATCGCGCCCGGGCGAGGGCTATTTCGTTGGTAAGCGTGGCAATGTCGTTGTTAAGGCGGAGCCGGGGAAGCATCCCCCTCATGGAGGGGATGGCGAGCATGGCGACGATGGCGGCGATCGCCAGGGCTATGCAGATTTCAACGAGAGTGAATCCTTCTTCCTTCCTGCCACTCTGCTTCATAACCATCCCTTTGCTCTCCTCTGCCCACTCACACGGGCTGTGCACTCAATCATAAAAGCACGAACCATGCCAGGCTCGCCTACGTGCCAATGCTGACGATAACTGAGTGATATTAAAGAATTTTATGTTGACCATGAAAACCTCTCTTTCCGGGGACGGCCGGCCCACTGTGAAAAAAAGTCATACCTTCATGCGGGTTCTGCATTTATTGCACAGGGAAGAGTGACGTGACGGAATCGCGGGCCGAACCGTAATCCCCGTGCCGGCCCCGGGAAGATACGGTACAATACCTCCCATGGCAGGCCCGAGGACAGGCACGGCGGAACCGTCCCGGAGACCGGGCGGGCAGACATCTCCTTCCCTGGTCGAAGCCATGCTTTCACCCCGATTCTATCCCCACCGCCCCCGCCGTGTCCAGCACACCCAGACGCACATCTCCTCCGTATTTCTCGCCGGCGAGCTGGTCTACAAGGTCAAGAAGCCCGTCGATTTCGGCTTTCTCGACTACTCCACCCTCCGCAAGAGGGCCTACTGGTGCAGGCGGGAGGTGGAGCTCAACCGCCGGCTCGCCCCCGACCTCTATCTCGGGACCGCCCGGATATACCGGCGGGGCGATGAGTTTTCCCTGGAGCCTCCCGGTGCAGTCGCCGAGTACGCGGTGGTCATGAAGCGCCTCCCCGAGGAGCGTCTCTTTTCCACCCTCATGGCCCGGGGGCGGGCCACCCTCGCCCAGACCCGCAGGATCGCCCGCAAGGTGGCGGAGTTTCACGCCGCGGCCCGGGAGGCCCCGCTTCCCAATCGGCGGCTCGGCCTGCTGCGGCGGAACCTCGAGGAGAACTTCCGCCAGACGGAGCCCTACATCGGCCGCACCGTGAGCCGGTCGGACTACCGCGCCGTCTACGACTACAACCGCCGCTTCCTGGAAAGCCGTCTCTTCCTGCTGAAGAAAAGGGTCCGCGACGGCAGGATCCGCGACTGTCACGGCGACCTGCACGCCGAGCACATCTGCGTCACCAACGGGATCGTCATCTACGACTGCCTGGAGTTCAGCTCCCGCCTGCGCCACTGCGACGTCGCCGCCGAGATCGCCTTCCTGTACATGGATCTTCTCTTCCACCGTCACCCCCACCTGGCCCGCGCCTTCATCGATGAGTACATCCGGCTCACCGGTGACTGGGAGATCCGGCTTCTCCTCTCCTTCTATGCCTGCTACCGCGCCGTGGTGCGGGAGAAGGTGGAGAGCTTCCGCTTCTCCGACCCTCTCGTTCCGCCGGCACAGCAGAAGGCCTCCAGGCGCAGGGCCGCACGGTACTTTCACCTCGCCCGAGACCTGGCGCGAAGAGACGGACAGCCGCGCCTTTTCGCCGTCGGGGGGCTCCCCGGGACGGGAAAGAGCACTCTCGCCGGCGACTGGGCGCAGCGTCTGGGGGCGGCGTGCATCACCTCCGACGGGGTGCGCAGGGAACTCGCGGCGGCGGGCTCCACCAGGGGCGGAGCGGGGTGGCAGAAAGGGATATACTCCGCGGAGTGGACGAAAAGAGTCTACGGGGAGGTTGTCCGCCGGGCGGAGGGGCTCCTCCGCAGGGGGCGGAGCGTCGTCATCGACGCCACCTTCGCCCAAAGATCTTTCCGAAGGCTCGCCGCGGCAGCGGCCCGCAGGAAAGGGGCCCGGTACGTGACGGTGGAGTGCATCTGCCCCGCCGGAATCGCCCGCCGGCGTCTCGAGATGAGGGGCCGGTCGGGGCGAACACTCTCCGATGCGGACTGGAGCATCTACCGTGCCATGAAGAAGGTGTACACGCCGCCCCGCCGGGCGACGGTGAGAGTGGACACGAGCGATGACATCGAAAAGGGGCTGGCGAAGATTGCCGCCGCGGCTTTCCCTCCCTGATTCGGGGCCGTTTGGACGAGGCGGGGCGACACTCCTTCCTCTCGCCCTCTCCCTCTGGCTCTGTGCGCCGGCCGCGCCCGCCCGCGGCGAGGTCCGGGTCGCCGCAAGCATCGCCCCCATAGCGGACCTGGCGCAGCGGCTCGTCGGAGATTCGGTCCGGGTTGTGGCGCTCTTCCCTCCGGGCGCGGCTCCCCGGGGTGAGGGCGGTCCCGACGGGGACGCCCTCCGCGAGATCGCCGGGAGCCTCCTGTACTTCAAGGTGGGGAGCGGGCTGGAGGGGCGGGCCGACACGCTGGCGATGCAGGCGGCGGGCCAGGGCGTCGCCGTCGTCGATCTCACGGAGGGGATGGAACTGATCGCTCCCTCGAAGCCGGAGGAGACGGAACGGAAGATCTTCACCTCCGCCCTCGGGCTGGACGAGGCCTCCGCGCCGAAGGGCGACAACCCGTACTTCTGGCTCGACCCCCTGCTGGCCGGTGAGGCCGTCGACCGTATGGCCGCGGCGCTGGGGAGGGTTCTCCCCGGCGAAAGGCAAGCCCTGGAAGGCCGCCGGCTCCTGCTCAGGGAGCGGCCGGCCTTCGGGGGCTTGGTCGTGCTCGTCTCTGGTGTCTTTGTCCATACGTGAACCTCGTGCATAACGGCGAACCTACAGATACCCGTTC
>JAUWCW010000027.1 GCA_030609125.1 Candidatus Rokuibacteriota bacterium | reverse complement strand
TGGGGGCCCGGGCCGCCATCTACTTTCAGAGGGACGGCAACAGGTTCTTCCACCGGCGGGCGGCGGCGGAGGGAGTGAAGATCGACGAGGAGGCGAACTTCCGGGTGGGGGAGGGAATCGTCGGGGGATCAGCCAGGCACGGGGCGGCCCTCATGCTTTCGAACGTGGAAAAGGGCCGCCACCGAGTGAACTTCACCGTTGAAGGCAGGGATTCCTCGTCGCCCATGGTCGTTCCCGTCAAGGAGCAGGAGGTTCTGCGCGGTGTCCTCGTGGCCGACCATCCCGCGGCCGACAGGTTCTCGAAGAGCGAACTCGAGGTGTTCGAGGGTTTTGCTCTCGAAGTAAATCTTCTCCTGGAAAACTTCCGCGAAAGCTCCCTGAGGGACCGGCGCAAGATGACGCTGGAGACCCTCAATGCCCTGAGCAACAGCCTCAGCATGACGCTGGAGGCGGACAAGATGCTCGAGAGCCTGGTGGACGGCATCAACGTGGTGATACCGTACGATCAGTGTGCCGTCTTCTTCGTCGACCCTGAACGGCGGCGCCTCGTTCTGCAGACGCAGCGCGGCTTCCGTTTCGAGTCCCCCTCGGCGGTCTCATTCCCCCTGAAGAAGAACTGCCTCGTCTCCTATATCGTCAATCACGGGCAGCCCCTGGTGTTCTCCGACCGCAAGAAGATGGAGATCATCCCGGGGTACACCGGGCTCGAGAAGATGCGCTCCTTCCTGGGCCTCCCCCTCCGGTTCCGCGACGAGCTGGAAGGGACGATAATCTTCGCCTCCGCCAAGGCCGCCCACTTCACCCACTATCACCTGGAGACACTCCAGCTTCTTGCCAACCAGGCGGCGGCACAGATCTCCAACGCCATCCTTCACCGCCAGGTGGAGAAGATGGCTCTCACCGACGGGCTCACCGGTCTTTACAACCACCGGCACTTCCAGGAGAGGCTCGACCACGAGCTGCAGAGGGCGGAGCGGCACAACCAGCACCTCTCCCTTCTGCTTCTCGACATCGATCACTTCAAGAAGCTCAACGACACCTGCGGCCACCCCTTCGGCGACGTGGTCCTCAAGGAAGTGTCCCGGCAGCTCGCCGGGATTGCCAGGAGCATAGACTTCGTGGCGCGGTACGGGGGGGAGGAATTTGCCATCATCCTCCCGGGCACGGCCCGGCGGGGGTGCGGGAACATGGCCGAGCGGGTTCTCAAGTCGATAAGGGCCCTCACCTTCGAGCACGAACACAAGACCCTTTCGGTGACCATCAGCATCGGCTCCTCCGTCTTCCCGGAGGACGGGGAGGGCAAGGAGGACCTGGTCCGTCACGCGGACCAGGCGCTCTACCTTGCCAAGGAGTCCGGGCGGAACCGGCACAGGACCTTCAAAGATGTCATCCGAACCTAAGACGCTGAGCATCACCGCCGTGAGAGTCTATCCCTTCGACACGAGGGAGACCGGAGGGCGGACGGTGGCCTACGCCGAGATCGAAATCGCAGACGCCCTTCTGTTGCGGGGCATCCGCATCCTCGAATCGGAGAAGCAGGGGCTCTTTATCGGCTTTCCCTCGCAGAGGGCGCGGCGGGAGAGGTTCGTCGATCTTGTCGTTCCTCTCAACCGGGACGTGCGGAAACAGATCCGGGAGGCAGTGGTGGAGGAGTACAAGCGGATGACCGGATGGGAGCCCTCGCGGAAGAAGGACCGGAAAGGGTGACCGCGGAACCTACTTGTTCAGGATAAGAGAAAAGAGGGCGCGGAAGACCTGCCGGTAGCCGTCATCCCTGCCGTCCCCCAGGGGGATGGAGTTCCAGGGGACGGAGGGTTCCCACCCCAGTGCGGCCTTCTCCACTCCTTCCGGCCTGCCGGGGCCGCAGAGGAGAAAGGGCTGACGAAGGACGTTGTCGCAGAAGCGGGCAGCGTCCTCCGCCGAATTCCCCTCCCCGAGAAGGATCAGGTTCCCGAGCGATCCCTGTGAGAGGGGCTCCCAGAGAGGCTGATAGGACGCTTCGCTGGGAAAAGAGTAGAGGCTCAGGTCCGTGCCCTCCAGGATCTGGACCGTGCCGATGCCACCCAGAGGAATCGACTTCGCTGCCGGGTCGAGAACGATCCCGGCGTCGATCTTGAACTCCTTATGCCGTGACAGCCCTTCAAGGAGCTGTTTCAGCAGCTTCCGTTCGCTGGTGAAGAGGAGGAGTTTTCCCGTCGAGGCCTGAGATGTCTCCTCGCGGCCGATGCCGAGCTGATAGCTCAATTTCAGGGCTTCCTCGAGAGAGAGAAGGGGAGTCTCGAGAGCCTCCTCGCCCTCGGCGACTCCCGCGGAGACATCGATGATCTCTTTTTCTATGAGCACCTGGAGGGTCTGGCAGATCTCGAGATCGTTGAAGGAACTCTGGTCCATGATGTCTTCGAGACCTGAGAAGTAGTCGAGGAGCTTGATGACCTCCCGCGTGACGGGTCGAAGCTTTTCAGGGGGGCCCTGGAAGTGCTTGACCAACTCCAGGCGTCTGCCTCCGGCGAAGAGAGTCTCCTTGATCTTGTTCACCTCGTCGAGCTGGCGAAGGCCCTCCAGGATGAGGTTCTCCCCCGGCCGCTCGATGAGGACTTCCGTCTCCACCGCCTGGGGCCGGAACTCAAACTTGCCCCTGTTCCAGTCGAGGAGCCTGAAGAAGGCCTTCTCGCCCTTGAATTTGCCCAGCTTGGCGTTGACCACCTCCCCCTCGCGGATAAAGACCGTTGCCAGGCGGCCTTCCTGCTCGAGGTCGAGAAATCCCGAGCGGCGGTTCATGCGCAGGATCTGAAGAAGGTCCATGAGGGTGATCTCGGAGAGCGTCCCGAGAAGGGCCTTCTCGCCGACGGCCACTTCCTCGACTTTCTCCATCCTCATCAGCAGTCCGGTTATCCGTCCCAGGAGCTCTTCTTCCTTGAAAGGCTTGAGGAGGAACTCGTCGAAGGGCCGGAGGTACTGCCCGAGACGCTGGGGGCTCGTCTCCTTGCTGGTGAGAAAGACGAAAGGGATGTCACGTGTTATGGGGTTGGTCCTGAGGAGCTGGCAGAGCTTGAAGCCGTCGAGAAGGGGCATCTCGACGGCAGAGATCACGACCTCCGGGGGAGAGGCGAGGGCCCGGTTGATCGCCAGGGCCCCGTCGGTGGCGAGGTGGACCTCGTAATCGTTCCGCCGGAGAGTGTTTTCCACCTGCTTCAGGACGGCCATGTCGTTGTCGACGACAAGGATGAACCGCTTGCCTTTCCCGGCGCTCTCGGCCATCACCCGATCCGCTGCTGCAGAAGATAGCGCTCCTGCAGCTTCCCTATCATTTCATGGGTTATGTGGGGGTCGGCGGAGTGGAAAACCCGCCAGCTCCCCTCGGCCTCCGGCCGGCACAGAAACGTATAGTAGAAGGACTCGGCGATGCAGAGGAGGAAGCGGTGAGTGCGTATGTTGCGGTCGTCGAGGTAGACCGGCATGATCTCGGGGTGGCTCCAGGAGCCCTCGCTCCGTGCTCCCAGGGCAAAGACGGACAGCTTCGTGTTCGCCAGACGGGAGAAGTTGGAGTAATCGAAGAGGGAGGAGTCCACCGACTGGTTGCCGACGTAGAGGAGTCCGCGACGGTTTCCGAGCCGGCCCGCCTCATCGAGAAAGAGATTGCGGATCCGGTCCAGGTCCTCATCATTCAGGGTCAGATAGCAGTTGGTGAGGGCGGCATCCCGGTCCGGCCTGGAGCCGAGCCCGATGAGGTGAGCGTAGGCCTTCCAGAAAGAGCGGCTCTCGAGTTTCAGCTTTCTCGCCAGACTGGAGCGGTCTCTCCGGAGACGATCGCGGGCGGAGCGCAGAAGCGTGACGAGCTGCTCGCCGTCATTCGGATAGGTCGCCGAACCGAGAGAGGCGCTGAGTCGAAGCTCTCTTTTGAGATCGATGGCGAAAAGGGTGTTTCTCAGCGCGACCTTCACCCGTTTGATCAGCATGAGGGCGCCGTAGAAGTCGGTTTCGGGGATGATGATCGCGAAGGATCCCTCATCCAGCATGGAAAGGACGTCCGTCTCTCTCGAGACTTCCAGGAGCTTGTCCGCCACTTCCTTCAGAAGACGTCTCGCCTGCGTTTCCTTGATCTTTTTTTTCAGCTCCATGAAGCCGTCGATCTCGACACAGACGAACGACAGCTCCCGCCCGTATCTTCGGGCGATATTCACTTCCTTCATCCCCGCCTGGTGAAAGTACGCGGGCGAATAAATCTCCATGCTGGGATCACGCAGCTCCCGGGATGATTCAAGGGCAAAGAAACGGGCGTTCCGCAGGGAGATGGCGCCGCTCTCTATAAGGACGCGGGCCACGTTGACGTCGTAGTCGGTGTAGGGCTTGTGGTCGTGGCGGGGGCTGACGGCGATGAGGCCCGTGACTTGGTCGTTGTGAAAGAGGGGGAGCCTGAAGGAGTGGATTTTCTGCAGGTCCGTCTCAGGGTGCTGCCCTCCTTCAGCATCCCGGAGCACGGCCCGGCCCCGAAAGAGCTGCTCCCTCAGGGAGATTTTCTGAAACGACCGGTCCGCTTCCTCCCGCGCCGGGTCGTAGGTGCCGCGGCCGGCGCCGAAGCTGAAGTTTCCATCCACCTCGTTGCTGAACCAGAGGGCTGCTCCCGACGCCCGCGTCTCCTCGATGACGATGTCCAGCAGGTGGTCGATGATCCTGTCCGTGTCGAGCATGGCGAGGATTTCCAGCCCTCTTTTCTGGACCCGGAACTGCTCGAAAAAAAGTACGTTTTCACCGACCAGGCGGGAGTGCTCGGCGGATATGTTCTGCCGGTGGAGGAGATTCTTGACTACCAGCAGCAGTTCGTCGGCATCGACGGGCTTGGTGAGGTAGTCCGAAGCGCCCAGCTTGAGGGCCTCCACGGCCTTCTTTATGGACTGCATGCTGGTGATCATGATTACGTCCTGGCTGGGGGAGGCCTCCCTGATCCCCTGGAGCAGCGAGAGGCCGTCCTCGCCCCTGAGCACCATGTCGGAGATCACCACGTCGTAGGAGCGCTCGGCGAAAAGGCCCAGGCCCTCCCTTACTCCCTCGGCAAGGAATACCCGATACCCTTCGCGGGAGAGGGTCTTCTGGTACAGGGACGAGTAGAAAGGGTCTTTTTCAACAACGAGGATGTTGCCTTTGGACAATATTCCGCCTCTTTTTTCCTCTCTTGCGGCCGGTTGAAAACAGTTTCACATATATCACAGATCCGCTGGTCATGGAAGCGCCCCGGTTTATTGATTAATCACGATGGGGCAACTACAATAGTCCTGTTTGCGCTGAAGGGAGTAATAGACGTGGGAGAAAAAGTAAAAAGCGGCTCCAGAGTCCGGAGACGGCTCCTGAGAGTGATGTTTGTTGTCTTAGGGCTGCAGTTAGTCGCCTTCGCCGCCGCCGGGGCCGCTCTTTTCACCATCATCGATCTCGACCTGGCGAAGGATTTTTACAGCGCCCACCGCAGCATAAAGACGGCCCGGGAACTTCTCCTGCCGGCGACCCTCGTTTCCGGAGGGACGGGGTTCGTCATCGCGGCCCTGGCGACGTGGCTGGGGTTCCGGGCCGCTGCGCAGAGGCTGACGGCGCCGATTCGGAGGGCGGACACGCTGCTGCAGAGGCTCTCCAGGGGGGACCTGACTTTTTCCGCGGGAGTGGTCCCCCAGTGGGAAAGATCCACCCTGGACGATTCGGCCGACGTCCTGCTCGCCTCGTTCCGCGACAAAATTCTCGAAATGCAGGGGCTCAGCAAGGAGGTGCACAACACGGTGCTTTCCCTGCGCTACAAGGCCACGGGCGCGGAGCAGCTGACCCTCAAGGAACTGAGGGAAGTGACGGGCTCCATCGATCTTCTCTGCAAGAAGCTTTCCACCTCCGTCAAGTGGTTTGAAACCTGAAGCTGAAGGTCCGCCTTCGATGACGCTCCCTCGCTTTTCCGGGCACGGCAGCACCGCAGGCCGTCGGCGTGGTCCCGCCGGACTCTCCGCACCCCTGGCGGCGGCTCTTTTCTGCCTGGCGGCGGTCTTTTCCCCCGCTGCTTCCGGAGGGGCGGTGGAGGAGAGAGTGAATCCCCACGCCTTCATGTCGGACCCGGACCAGTGCCTGACCTGTCACCGGAAGACGCCGGAACCGGACAAGGAAGACTACACGACGGTTACCTTCGTCGACCAGATAGTGGCCCTGTGCTCGGGCTGCCACGAGGACGCACACTACCGCGACGAGCACCCCGTCGAGATCAGGCCCGAGTCGGCGGTGCCGGAGGAGTTTCACCTCGACGATTACCACACCATGACCTGCGCCACGTGCCACGATCCCCACGGGCCGTTCGAGGCGGAACGGAGATTCATTCCCCCCACCTTCGTTGAGCTGGCCCGCTCCGCCATCAGCCGCCGGAAGCGCTTCCCGACCTACTTTCTCAGGATGTCGAACGCCAAGGGGGAGCTGTGCCTCAGCTGTCACGAGCAGGGCGTGGCCGTCGGGGAGGAGTTGAGCTTTTCGGCCGATCTGCTCCCCGAATACGTCGGCTCCGAGCGATGCCGCGGGTGTCACCCCGATATCTACAGTGAGTGGAGCAGGAGTCTGCACACCCGGAACTTCCAGGACGCCGCCGGAGACCCTTCGGTGATCAGGGACCGCTTCGAAGGGAAGAAGCCTTTTCCACCTGAGAAGATCCTCTACACCGTCGGCGAGCACTGGGTCCAGGGGTATATCGTTGAGGGCCGCAAGGGCCTCATGGTCAGACCCGAGAGGTGGTCCATCGTGGGAGAGGGCTGGGCCGCAGGCGCAGGGTCATACAGCCGTTCATGGCTGCGGTACTGCGCCGGCTGTCACACGACAGCTCTCAACCCCTTCGACGGCACTTACATGGAGAGGGGCACGGGATGCGAATCCTGTCACGGCCCCGGCCTGCGACACACCGAATCGACGGACCAGTTCGACATCGTCAATCCCGCACTTCTGGTGCAGAGCCGGTGGGACATGGTGTGCGAGTCGTGCCACACCAGCGGCCACGACAGGAGCGGGAAGTTCCGCTATCCAGTCGGGTACCGCCCCGGGGAGGACCTGATGCGCTACTACCAGGGGCTGGTGCCCAAGGCCGGTCAGGGAGCGGAGGATTTCAAGGGGGACGGCAGCTATGAGGACCGGCACAGGCAGTTCGAGTTCTGGGCGGGAAGGGTGAACATCCTGCAGGGTGTCAGCTGCGACGTCTGCACGGGCCACAGCCGTCCCTCCGCCGGGGAGATCGAGCCGGAAGCCACTCTCACCGACAGCGAGCTGTGCGGCACCTGCCACAAGGAGACACTCGAAGACTACGAGGCGCACGCGGAGCACACCGAAGGCCAGGCGGGGTGCGTCGACTGTCACCCCCCTGCGGTGAGCGGCTCGGGAAATTCGTTCAGCATCCACGATCACAAATTCCGCTTCGGCAGGCCGCCGCAGTGGATGATCGACGGTGTTGACCGGTGCGAGAGGTGCCACCCCGAAGGAGCCGATTCCGCCGCCCTGTGAAGGAGCTGCCAGGTGACGGACGCCGAATGGTTCCAGACAGAAAACCGGGGACTGCCCCCGTTTTTCCGGATGCGTTGACATGGTCTTTGCGCTGTACTAAGGTGGGTTGCGGAGAGGAAGATGACTGGAGCTGCGGTACTTTCAGCCAGTGACAGGTCCTCGCGGGGAGAGCGCGAAGACCTCAGCGGCCGGTTGCTCTGCGAGTTGCTCTCCAGCGTCCCTGCCCGGGTCGAAGCGTACCGGGTCGTCCCGGACAGGGTCCGGAACATACGCGCCGCCCTGAGAAGCATGGTCCGCAACAGCGCCGTCAGGATCCTTTTGACAACGGGAGGCACGGGCGTGGCCCCTCGGGACGTGACTCCGGAGGCGACACATCCCCTCATCGACCGGGACCTGCCCGCCCTGTCGCTGGCCGTGCGGTGGGCAAGCTACGAGAAGGCCCCCGCCAGCCTGATTTCAAGGGCACTCGCCGGTTTCTGCGGAGAGTGCCTGATCGTGAACCTGCCGGGCAGCCCCAAGGCGGTGCAAGAGTGCTTCGCGACTATCCTGCCGACGCTGCAATGGCTCTTTTCAGGGAGCACAAGAGAGGGAAGGTGACCGACCGTGGCATTGATCGACTACCATGACATCGATGAATTGAAAAACGGCAACGAGGAGAAGGTGTGGATGGCCATCGAGCACCATCTTGGGGAGAATTCCTCGCTCTGCCGCTGTCGCGACTGCATCCTCGATGCCGCGGCCATCGCCCTCAACAGCCTTCAGCCGCGCTACCACGTCTACAGTTTCCACGAGAAGGCCGGAGAGGAAGAAGACGCGGCTCTTCTTAAGGAAGCCAGGAAGGCGGTGGAGGAAGCGTTCAAGAAGGTCACCAAGCGTCCCCATCATTTCTAGTAGCCGCAGGCTTCAGCCTGCGACCAGCCCGTTTCCTGTTTCCCGCTGCCCCGCTACCGTAACGCGGGCGGGCGGCGGAAATAGCCGTCGGAGTGCTCTCCGAGCTTTCTCAGATAGTTCTCGTACCTGAAAGTGGGGCTGTTTTCCATGTTGTGGCAGCCGCGGCAGACCGACTCCGGCACCCTCAGGTTGATGCGTCCCCTTCCCCGATGGGACCTTCCGGCCCCGTGGCAGGCCTCGCACTGAACGTTCGCCAGGTCCGGGTCTTCCGATCCGGGCCTGTAGCCCCCGGGTTCAGCGAAAGCCGTCACGTGGCACGACAGGCAGTCCGGGTTGCCGTCCTGGTTCTTCCTGACAAGGGTAACGAAGGCGTGCGCGTGGGGGCTCCTGCTCCACTGGGCAGACTCCCGGGGGTGGCACTCCCGGCAGGTCGCCATGCCTGTGTACGCTGACTGCGGTCCGAGCGGCTGCCGGGAGACCTGACGGGCGATCTGCTGCTCCTTGAGGGTGTTGCGGTACTCCTCGAGCAGAGCAAGTATGTCCGGGTGGTCCTTGATATTCTTCTGAAGGGAGACGGGCGTCCAGCTGAAAGTCCGTGCCGCCTCTGTCGTCGTCTCCCCGCGAGGGACCCACGGGCCGCTCCCGCCGGGCCGGATCTCAACCTCGAGCCGGCCGATGCGCATTCCCTTCGATCCCGCCTGGGCTATGACGGTCCGGCCCTCGACCTCCGCCGTGTACATGACTTTTTTCGTCAGACCGCCGAGGATGACATCGATTCCTTCCACGGACCGCGCCAGGGCATGGTCGTCCTTCACTCCGAGGCTGGTGAGGGCGATGACGAAGTCACAGGAACGCCTGAGCTCCTCCACCACCTCCCGGGCGGTCTCGAGAGGGTCGAGTACGCGGTAGGAGCCCCGCTTGTACCTCTTGCCGGCGACGACCCTGGGACTGACGAGGCCGAAGATGCCTACCCGGAAACCGTCGAATTCCCGGATCAGGTAGGGCTTGTACGGGGGCTCCCCCGACTCGTCGCGGACGTTCGCCGAGAGGAAGGGAAAGGCAGCCCCCGAAACGGCGTCGTCAAGGATCTCCTCCGGCAGCATGAGGTCCATCCAGCCCACGTTGGCGGCATCGTACCCCATGGTGTTCAGCGCCTTTATGACAAGCGGCGAGCGGACCCGGAGCAGGGGCGCCTCCCGCTCCAGCTGGGAGACGTCCTTGAAGAACATGTCGCCCGTGTCGAAAACCAGCAGGGGAGATCCCTCGGAGCGCTTTTTCTCTATGAAGGTGGCTCTCCGGGCAAGACCGCCCAGCAGGTTCTTGCTTCACCCGCAGGGCTCGATGTAGCCCTGGACGTCGTTGGTGAAGAGGATGGTCAGGCGCAGGGGCCCACTCCCGGCTCCGACGGCTGATGAGAGGAGGAGGACGCCCAGGAGGGATCCGGCGAGAGAGACAAGCCGGCCTTTCATTGCGTCCTCGCCGGGGGCTCGAGACCGAGGACGGACATCACTTCCTGGATGTCCCTCCAGGCGAGGGCCTTGTCCCCGGGATTGCGAAGGAGGTAGCCGGGGTGATAGGTGGGCATGAGCCTCACGCCGCGGTACTCGCCCCAGTTCCCCCGCAGCTTCGAGATGGGCGTCCCCGTGTCGAGAAGAACCTGAGCGGCGAACTTGCCGAGAGCGACGATGACGCTCGGTTGTATGAGGTCGATCTGGGCGTGCAGATAGGGAGCGCACATGGCGATCTCCGCCGGTTCGGGGTCGCGGTTCCCCGGAGGGCGGCACTTGACAACGTTGGCGATGTAGACTTGCTCCCGGCGAAGCCCCATTCCCTTGCTGATGATGTCGTCAAGGAGGCCGCCGGCCCTGCCGACGAACGGTCTTCCCAGCCGGTCCTCGTCGGCGCCGGGACCTTCCCCGACGAACATGAGGTCTGCCGCCGGGCTCCCTTCCCCAAAGACCGTGTTCTTTCTCTTCTCGCAAAGAGGGCACTTGCGGCAGGAGGCGACTTTGCCGGCGATCTCTTTCAGCGCAGCGGCCACAGCGCTCTCCACCCGGATGTGGTCCATCCCCGACCAGCGGCTCTCCGTGATGTCCCGGACCAGCGACGCCGTCAGACGGCAGAGCCGGCCGAGCTCCGCTGCCGGCGAATCGCTCACGCCCCCTCCTCCGCCTGCTCGAGGAGGCTCGCTACCTGGTCGAGAATCCGCTCCGCCACCTCTTCCTTGGGGAGAAGGGGCACGGGAATTCGCCGCCCGGTCCTGGTGAACATCTCCACCTGGTTGGTGTCGCTTTCGAATCCTGCGCCGGGAACCGTCACGTCGTTGGCGACGATCAGGTCCAGGTTCTTCTCCGCCAGTTTCTTCCGGGCGTTTTTCTCAAGATCGCTCGTTTCCGCGGCGAATCCGACGACGATCCTCCGGCCCTTGTTGCGTCCGATTCCGCCCAGGATGTCGGGAGTGGCCTCCATCTCGAGGACCATGCCGTCCGTGCCGCCCTTCTTGATTTTCCCCGGGCGGGGGTCTGCGGGCCTGAAGTCCGCAACGGCGGCCGTCATGATGACAGCGTCACTCGCCTCGAGGTGCTCTTTGACGGCGGCCTGCATCTCCCCGGCGCTCAGGACGGCGACGGCGTGAACGCCTGCGGGAATCTCAAGGGAGACGGGGCCGTGAACGAGCGTGACAGCCGCTCCCCGGCTCAGCGCCCTGACGGCGATGGCGAACCCCATTTTCCCGGAGGAGCGGTTGGAAATGTAGCGAACCGGGTCCAGGGCCTCCCGGGTCGGGCCGGCGGTAACCAGCAGCCGGCGTCCCGCCAGGTCGTGACGCGGAAGGAGCAGCTCGGAGGCTCTCCTCACGATAGACTCGGTGGAGGCGAGCCGGCCGTAGCCCTCCTCTTCTTCCGCCAGGGCTCCCGTTTCGGGTTTGATGATGTGCACCCCCCGGCCGGCAAGCGCGGCCAGGTTCGCCTCCGTGGCGGGGTGGCGGATCATCCGCGTGTTCATTGCCGGAGCGATGAGCAGGGGCGCCGTCGTCGCCAGGGCGAGGGTGCTCATCAGGTCGTCGGCAAGGCCGGCGGCAAGCTTGGCTATGGTGTTGGCCGTCGCGGGTGCGATCAGCACCAGGTCGGCCCATTTGGCCAGCGTCAGGTGCTCCATGCCGCCCGGTGCGGGGGGATCGAAAAGGTCCACCGAGACGGGCCTCCCCGACAGGGCCTCGAAGGTGAGGGGAGCGACGAAGCGCCCGGCGTTGGCGGTCATGACCACCGCCACGTCGGCCCCGTTCTTCTTCAGGCCCCTGAGGATTTCGGCCGCCTTGTAGGCGGCGATCCCTCCCGTGACCCCGAGGACGACGGCCTTGCCTTTCAGCATGGGACCAACCGGGACGTGCGCCCGCCCGGGAGAGGAGAACGCGCGGTGCTGCCGACGGATTTCATCAGATCATAATAGGAAAGAGGAGGTGGAAAAGCAATGAAGGACTCACGCAAGAATAAGTTCACAGAATTCGCGCTCAGATTTGGATCGGATTTGGTCGATCTGATTGAGCGAAACCGCAGGAATAGCAGGGCTCTTTCGAGGATTTCGTGATTGAGGATCGGCCGAAGACGGTCTGAATCTGAGATGCGAAAAGGGGAAGTTATTCTTGCGTGAGTCCTAACTG
>JAUWCW010000064.1 GCA_030609125.1 Candidatus Rokuibacteriota bacterium | reverse complement strand
TGGGGCAGAGCATCTACTGGGATCCTGGAGGCAGCCGGGTAACGGGGTATGTCGGTTCGACGAGTGGAGAGGCTGTCCCGGCGGGGTACGAATTTACGGCGCAGGGCGGAAACGACGGGGGCAGCGGCGGGCGGTGCTTCGGGTTGGCCTGCCACGGTACCCCCCCCGACACGGGCGGCGCTCTCAACTGGACGGACGACATGGTGGATGACACGACCGGCAGCGCTGTCAGCCTCGACATCTGTCGGTGGTGTCACGACGCCACCCCTGCCACCATCGACGGCGGCACGATCCATGCACCCAATGTGATGGGAAACGGCAGCACTTTCGGTGCCGCGATCAACGGTCATGGCCTCGGTCCGGCCTCACGCTACGACCTCGATGCCGTCGGGGACGGACTCGGTTCTTCAGGGGCCGACAAGGACTGCACCGTCTGCCACGACGCCACCTACCAGGCCAACTCGACACCCCCACCGGACAATGTGCCGGCCAAGACCCACTTCGACGGGGTCTGGAACAGCACCGAGAAGAGGCTGCGCGACACCATTAACGCGCAGGTCATCGCCGACACGAACGGCGCCTGCCTCGCCTGCCACCAGAATGCAGGCCCGGATGCGGGCACCCAGGCTTCAACCCACGGCAATTCGGCGGCCGGGGGATACAATCCCATCGAGCCCGTCCAGTTCACCCGCCAGTGCCGCCAGTGCCACGAACCTCACGGCCTGGTCTGGAACGGCTCGGCGCGCAACCTCTCCATGGTGGGGAACTGGCTCGACAACACTCCCGGAGGCAACCGCAACGGCCTCCCCGACCCGGGAGAAGAGGCCGTCGTCGACACCAACGGCTCTTTCGACTTCTCGACCGCCGACAGGCCGGTGATCTTCACCGCCACCAGCGGTAACGGCTCCTATGACGACGGCTTCGATGACGGGCTGTGGAAGAGCGTCTGCGTCGTCTGCCACAACAACCTGGTGAACAATCACAACCAGTACGGTGACACCACGCTGCAGGGGCAGGGGCACAATCCTGTCGGCACGGATTGTTCCGGCTGTCACGCTCACGATTTCGACGGCAGCCCCGGCACAGCCGACGGATTCATGCCTTCGGGCTGCTCGGGCTGCCACGGCAATCCCGCCGCCGATACGATATGGCCGGACGATCCCGCCACCGTAAAGACCTCCTATCCGGACCGGGCCGGGCGGCATCTGAAACACGTCGAGGCTGTCATGGATCGCCTGAACGAGACCCCGCCTGCCGTAGGCGGATGGTCGGACGTGCCCAGAACGCTGCTGACGATGTCGGCGGGAGACCAGCAGCGGCTGTGCAGATACTGCCACAACGACCCCAGCGGGGTCGGGGGGATCAACCATTATCCGCAGGGCTACACGAAGGACGACGCCCCGGCCGACACGGGCGATTTCAACCCGCTCTGGGACACGGCCGACCCCCCCACGCTGGCGGACGGGGACGCCGTGTACACGGACGCCACGTATGATCTGACGGACATCTACACCGGCGGTTCGACCTGCTCGGCGTTCGACTGCCACAACAACAAGTCGACAGAACCTCTTGTCTACGGCTGGTACGATTCCACCGCCGGTGCCTGCACCATGTGCCACACCGCGGGCGGGACCGGAACCAATCCCAACAGCGGTCTTCACATCCTCGATGACGCCCTCAACGGCACCGTCTCTCACGACGACGATTTCGGCGGGTCATTCACCTGCACTCACTGCCACCAGGACAGGCCCACCGAGGCCCACATCAGCGGGACGGCCAATGATCCCTCGACGGCGGTCTTCAACTGGGACTCGACAGCCATGACCCTGACACTGAACGTCCTCGTTGACGACACGGACGACACCTGTACGTCCAGCTGTCATAGCGACGGCGGCGACTGGGACCGCCTCTGGTCTCTCGACGCCGATGCCGATCACACGGTGACGACGCCTGGGCAGGCCTACTGCGCCGTCTGCCACGGAGAGCCCGGAGACTTCCGGAACGGAATCGAGCACGTGGCCTCCTCACCACATGGGTGCGACACCTGCCACTTCATCACCTCGGATCCGCAGCACCGGGACGGCACCATCGAGATCAATGACAACCTCGACGCCTCCTGCGACACCCCGACCAATCCAACGATCGGTGCGGCACCGGCCGGTCTTTACTGCGCCGGCTGCCACGCCAACGATGCCGACCATACATCCCCGAGGACCGACGGCAACTACTGGCCCGGCGACCCGCGCTCCTTCGCCGCGGTGTGCATCGAGGGGGGACACCCCTCCGCGGCCTGTCTCGACTGCCACAACAGCGCCCAGGGCTCGTTCCGACTCATCACGGATTCCACGTTCAGCACGGGAGACTTCTCACTGTCATCCCACCACATTGACGGCGCGCTGGCGGCAACGCAGGTGCAGAAGGAGCGGGGATGTATCGCCTGCCACTATGAAAACGAGGCCGGCGGCAATGACGGGCTGATCGGCCTGAAACACTACAACGCCGGCGGCGTTAACATCGATCCCGAGACAGTCCAGGCCTACGACGTGCTGAACTTCGACCCTGCCGACCGGGCGGGCACCTCGCCCGTCGTAACCACATTCTGCCTGGGGTGTCACAGCCAGTACATGGAGGCGGTACAGCCCTTTGCCCTCACCGCCGTGGGCGACACCAGTACACCCGTCTCCAGGTCCTGGGACGAGACCAGCATCGCCGTCAAGTTCGATGTCTCCACCACCGGCAGATTCAGCTCCTACGACTCGAACACCTTCAACGTGACCCCGGCCTTTTATGTCTTCAAGGCAGATTCACCCCACCGCCGTCCGGACCTCAACGAGCGAGGCATCGCTACGAGCGGAGCGTGGTCCGACAGCGGCGGTGATGCTGTCGGCCTCCAGTGCCTGGACTGCCACAACGCCCATGGTTCCGACGTGACGGTGACCCGCTCCTGGAACATTTCCGGGTCGAGCGCCGCCGCCGACGGGAGCATCGGGGGAATCCTCGTCGGCCAGAGCGGCAGGTGGTCGGGCTGGGACTACACGCCCGCCGCATCGGGATCTCCCGGGGAGTACTCGGCGGAGGCGGACTTGTGTTTCGACTGCCACCTCGGCGACGATCCAGCCGTCGATGCCGGGTCCTATACCGACTACGGAGTGAGCGCCGCCATCACCGACTATTACAGCGGAGCCGCCGGGCGGTGGCGCACGAGCGACAGCTGGGACACCCAGTCTTTCACTTTCAAGCAGCCGAACGCGGGCGGCACCGGCATCCAGAGCAGCCACTGGACGGGATCCCTCTCCACGGCGGCGGCCCACCCGGTCCTCGACGGGGCCGGTATGGGACAGTGCACCCCCTGCCACGACCCCCACGGGGTGACTCCACGGACAGACACGACTTTTCTGAGAACCACGAACGGCGGCCTGAAGTACCCGTTGCTCAAAGGGAACTGGCTGACCGCGCCGTACAAGGAAGACCGCGCCGGGGACATCACCACGGCCGGTTCCACCCTGACGAGAAACTGGACCGGTGCGGGCGGAACGGCACCCCCTCCGACACCCCGCGAGACGCCCGACTTCCGTGCGGGTGACGACGCCCAGCACTTCAACAATCCGCCGCTCATCGGCGGCGGCTACGGCACCGGCGTAAGCGGGGCCGGGTCCTACGGCGTCGGCAATGCCGCCGGGCACGACGGCTATTTCATCGACGACAACACCTGGGGGGTTGACTCCTCCAACGCCAACCCCTACTGGGACGAGTCGGGGAACGTCCTGACCGTGGCCTACCCCGCTTCAGGCCCCCTGAGCGGGACCTATTCGGATTTCGCCGGCCTCTGCAGCGTCTGCCACACCAGCAGCGACTCAGGCGGCACCGGCTGGCCGAACAGCGGGAGCGGAAGGGCCTCGATCAGATCCATCCACAGCACGGTGAAGGGGTGGGAGGGTAACACCTCCTGGAACCCCTTTGATCCCAACTGGTACACGGGCTACGACGGAATAGTCGATCAGCACCTCATGGACGGGGGAAGGATGCCCGATCAGGCGGGGGATCCGTCCCAGGCTCCGCACGGCACCAATTCCAAGGACTGGTGGTCGGTCGTGGCCCACGCAAAGATAGAGTCCGCCGGGAGCCAGCACACGCAAGTTTCCAACGGCGTAACTCCCAAGGCGAGCAACAATTTCGGCCGGTACAACTGGGCGGCACACTTTCCGGATGACGACACCGGTCAGGCCCCCGCGCCGGGGTACCACCGCTTCTCCTGCTCCAAGTGCCACTCGCCGCACTCCCAGGCCCTCCCGCGTCTCGTGAAGACGAACTGCATCGAAACGTCGATCAACAACGAGGAGGGAAGGCAGTTCCGGGACTACAAACAAGGCATCAACGCTCCCCACACCAACAGCATGGCCTGTCACGGGGAAGACTACCACCTGCCGTGGAACCAGGTGACCCCATGGGACAGCACCCCTCCCAGCGCCGGCAGCCCCATGCCAACGGGAGGAAAGCAGTGGGAGACGTACTGATCTCAAGGCGCCTCACTGCTCCTCATGCCTCGGATTGCGGAAAATTCTCCCTGACCTGCGCCACCGGGATGAACGCCGGCAGTGCAGAAGGTGTTACTTTGTCCGAGGAAAACAGTAGTAAAGGTTAGAGGCAAGGAAAGACAGGGCCGTACAATGAACAGAGTGGCAAGGAAGAGAAGAACGGCAAGGAGAGCCGGTGGGAGACGTTTCTCTCTGCCGGCCGTGCTTGTGGCAACCGGCCTGGTCCTGACGCTGTCGGGCGGGGCCTCCGCGGAGATCATCTACGAGGAGACCTTTGACAGCCCTTCGGCGGTCAGAGCCGTGGGCACGGCGCGCGTGGTGGAGACCGAAGACGGCCTCCAGGGGTTTACCGTGGACCGCTCGACTCGGACTGATTTCGGCGGCCTGATCCTGTCCCAGGGTCTCGTTACGAGACTCAGAGGGCAGGAGGGGACGATTGAGTTCTGGTTGCAGCGCCGGAACAGCGGGGATAAGAGCCGGGGCCGCGAGCCGGTCCTCGAGTTTGTGGACCACGAGGACCGCAATATTCTCACCGTGTACATCCAGTGGGAAGGCAGCGAGTTCGGAGGGGGGGCAGAGCTCCTCATGGACTCGAAGAGGACGGCCGACCCAGCCTACGACCTGAACGTGTGGGGGGAAGTAATCCCTCTCGATTTCACGCCCCGGGCCGGGGAGTGGATACATGTGGCCCTCACCTACGGGGCGGCGGAGGGGGAGAACCAGGTCCTGGTGAACGGGAAGGCCCTCACGAGCGCCTATCCTCCCGTCGGTTCCTACGCCCAGGTTCGGAGTACGGAGATGGGCAAGGTCACCATGAAAAACGGCCGCTTGGACCTCTCCGGGGTGACTGAGGTCCGGGTTGGTGCGGAAGGCAAGGACTGGGACAAGGGGATAGGAAGGGGGGTCCGCTACCTCGAAAATTCCATCCTCGACGATCTGCGCTTCCACGATACGGTGGTCACCTCCTTCGATCTTGCCCGGATCGGCGCCGCGGAGGGTCAGCCCGAGATACTTTCCGTCGAGCACAACGGCGTCAGCGTTGCGGGCTTCTCGCTGAAGCTGGTCGCCGGCGATACAATGACGGTGGCACTGGAGGGAACGGCGGGGGCGACCGCAACCTTCGACATCGTAACTGTGCCTGACATAAAGGGAAAGATCGAACTGAGCTGGCAGGGGTACGGTGTCTATCTCGAGGAGATAACCTTCTTCGATGAAGGCGAAATCAACCTGCGGGACGTGGAGGAATATCGGGTGTTCGTCAGTCGCGAGCCTATCGCCGCGGTGACGGAGGAGATGGAACCGGTCGAGGTCCTCGAAGTCCAGGCACAGAGCTACACCATAGAGGGGCTCGAGGCGGACGTTCCCTACTACACCGCCGTTGTAGCCGTGATGGACGACGGCAGCTTCCAGCACGTCATCCGGCCGCATTCCGGGCTCTCCATGAGTGAAGATCCTGAAAGTCCGGGCAAGTACGAAGGCGCCTTCGTGGTGGACTACCGGGACCGCTATCCCGTGGCACTCGTGGTCGGGCATCTCTCGCGGGGAGAGGCGCAGGCGACCATGGTCGGAGATGAGCAGTTCGAGATCGACGCCTCCCTTACTATCATCGTTCACGCCTCCCCACAGGAGCTGGAGGCCGACGAAGAATCGAAGTCCACGGTTCTCGTAACGGTCACGGACGCCAACGAGGAAGCCGTTGCGGGACATGAGATCGGGTTCATCCTCGCCACGACTTCCCAATTCACGGGCGTTGTCGGCGGCGGTCAGTTTGCCGACGAGGTGGGCGGCTCCCTGAGGCGGGATTTCTGGGGTGAGACCGATCTGTTCGGTCAGGTGACGGCGACCTATACCGCCGGTTTCGCGGCCAAGACGGCCATCATCGTCGCCCGCGACATGTTGAGCAACGACACCGGCGCCGGGTATGTCAAGACCTTTATCAGGGCTCGGGCGGAGGTTGAACTCGAAGCCGTTCAGCAGGTCGCCGGGAAGGCCCTCGGCTACTCGATCGTGGTGACCTCCAGCGACGAATGGCTCACGGCCGACGGCGAGAGTACGGCCAGGATAACGGCCTTCGTCTCCAGGGACGGTATTCCCGCGGAAGGCCACCGGGTGAGCTTCCGGGTCACCGCGGGAAGCGGGTCCATCCGCACAGTGTCGGGCACCACCGACAACAACGGCAAGGCCCGGGCGGTCTACACCGCCGGCAAGAAGATCGGTGTCGTGCTTATCACGGCGATAGACCAGGATGTGGGCATCAGCGGAGTGGTCAGGATCGAACTGCGCAGTGACGCTCCGGCCAAGATCGCCATTACCGTTGTTCCCGACATCCTGCCGGCCGATGGGCGAAGCAAGGCGGACCTCGAGGTGCTGGTCACGGACATCAACGACAACCCCAACGAAGGCATCGAAGTGGAGTATGTGGTGGCCATTGGACAAGGCCGTCTGCGCAGCATAGAGGAACTCACCGACGAGGACGGCATCTCAACCGCCGAGTTCGTCGCCGGAAGAATCCCCGGCAAGGCGATCATCGAGGTGACTGTCCGGTCGACCGTCCCGACCGAAGAGGAGCTTACGGCGGCCCGTGCGCTCGCCCTCGCGGTAACCGATTACAGCTTCTTCTGACGGTCAGCCCAACCGTCAGAACTGCTGTGTTATCTCCACGGAGGCCCGGTCCCTGAGGATTTGCAGCCTTTCTTCTACGGCCTCGTCGACCTTGATCTCCCGTAGAGATTCTCTCAGCGTGGCGGCCACTTCCTCGGGGGAAATTCTTGCGGCTTCCCTGCGTTCTTCGACCTTGATCACATGGTACCCGAAGGGCGTCTCGACAATTCCGGAGACTGATCCCGTCTGCAGCGAAAACGCCCTCTCTTCGAAGGAAGGAGACATCTTTCCCCTGGCGAAAAAGCCCAGGTCGCCTCCCTTTACACTGCTGGAGCAGTCCGAGTGCTTCCTGGCCAACTCGCTGAAATCCACCCCGTCCTGATGGGCCCGGAGGATTTCCTCGAGCCTTTTCCTCGCCGCCTCTCTCTCAGCCGTTCCGGCGTCATGGGGGACCCTGACCATTATGTGGGAGACGCGAACCTGCTCCGGAGTTCGGAACCGATCGAGATGGGCGTTATGGTGGGCGTCGACCTCCTCGTCCGTCACCTCGACTGTTCCGGCGATTTCGTTCTTGAGAAATTTTTCAATTGTGAGCCGGCGCCGGAGAAATTCCCTGTACTGCTCAAGTGTGAAGTTGTTGCGGCTGAGGGTACTCGCGAATCTTTCCTGTGAATTGAATGGCCTGAGGATTCTCTCGAGTTCTTCATCCACGCTGTCGCTTCCGGCCAGGTACCCCGTCTCCCTCGCCTCCTGGAAAAGCAGTTCCCGGTCGATGAGCCAATCTATCAGGTCCCGCTTCAACCCGCCGCTGCTCTCTTTGGCGCCGGACTGCCCGGGCGGGATCCCTTTCTGCTTGAGAAAGGCGGGCCGGCACTGGTTGTAGAAATCCAGACTGATCGGCACCTTGTTGACGAAGGCCACGGTTTCTCCCGCCGGGGAAGGGAGCGCGGCCGTGAGCAGGAGGAGGAACGTAAGAGTGGCGAGCCCGACCGGTGCGGGGCACTTCATAGTCTCCATAAGGCGTATTTTGCAGGTGTTGAGCGGGCTGTCAAGGCGGGAATGTGGCCGGCTGGACAAGAACCCGGCAGGCAGGCGGTTCACGGCGAAGCCAGCCATACCACTCCCCTTTTGTCACTGGATTTCCTGCATCGAAAAAAGCTACCCTCCAATTTCTTCCTGAAGAGAGCCGGAGACGGCGGCGGCGGAAAGCTCTGCCCAAAGGTTCAAGCGTCATGAATCCTCAAGAATGATCATATCTCTCTGAAGCCTTCTGCCCCATAGACATTCCTTAGGGCTCACGCAAGAATATATTCACAGAATTCGCGCTCAGATTCAGGATTTGTGAGGGAATATGTTGTTCGGAGCCGGGCTTTCGGCACGAGCCGCAAACCTTTCCGCTTCTCATCCCGAGCCTGCCCTCAGAGGGAGAGAGAGCAACACCGTGCCCCCTCACACTACCCTCTCCCACGAGGGGAGAGGGGGCAACACCGTCTCCCGCCATCCTGAGCCCTCCCGCCTGTCATACCGAGCACTTCGGCTTTGCTCAGCACAGGCTCCGCGATGGATCTGACGTCTCCTCAAGATTCCTCGTCTCAGTAGAGGAACATGGGCTTGCCCATGACATGCTGCACCTTGGGCCGATACTCCTCCACGTCGTAGAACTCTTCCACGTCCACGCGCTTTAAGCCGCTGGTCACCGAGTCTATCGGGACGTGGGTGTACTTGCCGTCTTTCAGGGCCACCATCCGTCCGCTGATCTTGTCGGCGATCAGGTCCATCGCCATGTGGGAGAAGTTGAAGCCCACCATCAGGTCAAGGGCGTCGGGCGCTCCGGAGCGCATGAGATAGGCTATCTTCTGG
>JAUWCW010000291.1 GCA_030609125.1 Candidatus Rokuibacteriota bacterium | reverse complement strand
AGTGGCGTTGGCCGAGTCGATAGACGTGGAGAAAGGAGAAGAATTCGAATGGATCGTCGAGGATCGTAACACCTTGGTCCTCCAGAGGTTGGAACCGCGCCCTTCAGTTAGAAAAAAAAACCGCTGAGAACATCGTCAATGACTCAAAGAAGAATCGGCAGAACTCAGGGGACCACTTGACAGTGTGTTCTTACAAATTCTTTGATGCTATCAATGAAATATACTCTAATTCAAGCAGTTAGACCACCGCGCGCCTTGTTTTTGCTTCAGCGTATGAAATATCCGGGCTAGTCCCGGAACCGATCTATTCAGTTTTATGGGGATCGACCGGTTGAAAATAATTGCGAGACGGCCCGATACCCAGCAGCATGCCGCGGAGAGCGGCTACATGTCGGTGGGGCCTTGTTGTTGACATCTGTTCCGTCATTTGTCATATTATATGACGATTATGGCGACAATGGCAGGCAATAGAGAACATTACGTTCCACGGCTGCTCGACCTTCCCAGGGCACTGCGTTCCAAATCGCACTTCCTCTTCGGCCCCCGGCAGACGGGGAAGAGCACTCTCATCCGCCGTCAGCTCGATGACGCCCTGGTCTACAATCTCCTTGACACGAAAACGTATCTTGACCTCAGCAGCAACCCGGGGCGCCTGCAGCAGGAAGTGGGCGAGAAGAGGCGCGTCGTCGTCATTGATGAGATCCAGCGTCTCCCCGAACTGCTCAATGAAGTGCACCTGCTTATCGAGGAGCGGAGGACCCGATTTCTCCTCACCGGCTCTTCGGCCCGGAAGCTTCGCCGCGGCGGCGTGAACCTCCTCGGCGGACGCGCCCGGACCCTGCGGCTCTACCCCTTCACCGCCGGGGAGCTGGGAGATCACTTCAAACTCGACCGGGCCCTGCACCGGGGGCTGCTCCCCTCCGTCTATTTCTCCGACGACCCGGACGCCGACCTGGAAGCCTATGCGGGAAGCTACCTCCGGGAGGAGGTGGTGGCCGAGGGCTCCGTGCGGAACGTGCCGGCCTTCAGCCGGTTTCTTAAGGTTGCCGCCCTTTGCAACGGGTCCATCGTGAACTTCACAAACATCGCCGGCGACGCCCAGGTTCCCCGTACCACAGTTTACGAATATTTCGATATCCTGCGGGACACTCTCCTTCTTCACGAGCTTCCGGCCTGGAAGATGTCGGCGAGGCGCAAACCTATCCGCTCATCGAAATACTATTTCTTCGACATCGGAGTGGTCCGTTCTCTCCAGGGGCGCTCCCTGGCGCCGGGGACACGGGAGCACGGCGAGGCCTTCGAGTCCTGGATTATGCACGAGCTTGTCTGCCACCGGGACTACGCCTCGGGGGGGGCGCTCTCTTTCTGGCGCTCGACCTCGGGTTTCGAGGTGGACTTTATCGTTGGCGATCACACGGCGGTAGAGGTAAAGGCGAAGCAAAACATTAGCCCGCGGGATCTCAAGTCTCTGCGTGCTCTCTCCGAGGAAGGCGTGCTCAAGCGTTTCCTCTGTGTGAGCCTCGAGCCGCGCGTCCGCCGGATCGGTAAGATCACGATTCTGCCCTGGCGCGTCTTCCTGGAGACCCTCTGGAGCGGGGAATACGACGGATAAGACGGTGCCGGGCATTCATTTTCATTGATCGTTCCCGGCCGTTGACCTGTTTCCGGCGGACCCGCACCCACCCCATCTCCTCACGTACAATATGAGCGATTTGACGTTAACTCACTGAAAAACATACCTCCAGGGCCTCCTCGAAGCGGTCGAGGACGGCGCTCCAGGAGTAGTTTTCCAGGACGTAGTTTCTGCCTGCCGCGGCCATGGCCGCCGCTTCACGGGGGCGCTCGATGAGCCGGTTCAGACACTCCTCGAAGGTCAGGTAGTCATCGAACCAGAGCCCCCCGTTGGACCGCTCGGCATGGTCCCGCGTTACGGCACAGCCGCCGTGGACGAGCACGGGGCGCCCCGCGAGCCAGGACTCCATGAGAACTATGGAGAAGCTCTCGTTCGTCGACGGCTGGCAGAAGGCTGTGGATGCGGCCATGGCGTCGAGCTTCTCCCGGGAGGGGACGAAGCCGAAATCGAAGATGCTCCCCCGGTCCCGGGCCTTGAGCGGGACGTCCCCGGTTCCGATGAGCACCAGCTTCAGGCCGCTGCCGGTCCGGTCCCGGTAGGTGCGGAAATACTCGATGAGCATCCCCGTGTTCTTGCCGCCCTCCCGGCGTCCCGCATAGAGAAGAAAGGGCCCTTCGAGGCCTCTCTCCCGAAGGAAACGCTCGGGGCGGTAATCGGCGTCGTCGTCGAATCCCATGGAGACAAGATACGAGCGCTCGGCGGGGACACCGTAGAGGCGCCGGGCGAAAGCCATTTCGGGGAGGCTGTTGAAGAGAAACCCCCGGAACCGCAGGAACATGTCACGGTAGATGGAGAGGTGGGCGAAGGCCTCGTCGTGGAGGCAGGGGAGGAGTAGGCTCTTTTCAGGGGCGATCTTCGAACCGGACCAGGTGACGCCGAAGAGGTAGGGGACGAAGACGAGAGCGTCGTACCGCCCGCCTTCGGTAGCGAGCCACCCGTCGAGCCCGTCGCTGACGACGCTCCCTTCGATCCACTGCTCCTCCTCGCTGCGCGTCACCCGGTGACCCCGGCTGATCCGCCGCTGAATGTCGAGGAAATTTTTCGACATCCTGCCGGGATTGACAGGGAAGCGCCGCACCGTGACGCCCCCGACCTGTTCCTCCCCCGGAGCGCGAACGTTTTTCCAGGTGTGGGGATCGTCCGCGCAGGTGGCGAGGGCGTCCACGCGGTGTCCGCGGCGGGCGAGACGCTCGGCGAGAAGGCGGGAGAGGACCTCCGCGCCCCCCGCCGCGTCGGGAGCCCAGCGGGGGCTCACGAAGGCAATCTTCCAGCTCCGGCGGGCCATCAGTCCCGATCGGGGATGCGCCACTTCACGGGCAGCTTGACGAACCCTTCCTCGTTGGTGGCCGGCGTCACGGATATGGAGTGGAAGTTCTCCTGGCGGTGATAGTTGGTCAGGTGGTCGTCGGAGTGGATGGAAAAGGAGAAGAAGAACTTGCCCCGCATGAACGGCAGGGGTGAGAGTTCGAGTTCCAGGACTCCTTCCCCCTCGACGACGGGGATTTCGAAGCTCTCGATCTGGGTGTTGGTGCCGAAGACCGTCTGGCCCTCGGCGGAGGTGACGGAGAAGCCGAAGACGGGCTTGACTATGCGCTCTTTCGCGCGGTAGCCGATACGGATGCGCAGAGGTTCACCGGAGAGAAAGCGCTGCGTCTCCTCGCCGGCGCCGTTGCGGAACGAAACTCCCGAGATTTCCACCTCCCGCGAGCCCCACTCCTTGACGCTCACGCCCTCCTTCTCGTCGTACATGCCGATGTTGCGGTACTCGTG
>JAUWCW010000018.1 GCA_030609125.1 Candidatus Rokuibacteriota bacterium | reverse complement strand
AGGGGCGGAAGGTGATCGCTGCCGGAAGCGGGCATCATATCTTCTGCCGGAGAAACGGGACGTGGATCCTGTCCTGCTTGTAGTTGGAGCACAGCGCGTACATGATAAGGTTGATGCCGAGTTGGAAAGCAAGTTTCCTCTGTCTTTCCCCGCCAGGCACGGTCGGGTGCACCCACCTCCCCATGGAGTCTTTCGCCCAGGCCGCGCCCAGGCCGTTCGGACTGTAGATCACCGGGGTCGTCTCACCCAGGCTTATGCCCTCAAGGAAGGGGCTCACTATTTTTCTGCCCCCCATGCCACGGACAAGAAAGAATGACCTGAAAACGGTGTGCTCCGACGGCAGTCTCTCCATCTCCCTCTCCGGGAAGACCCTCCCGATCTCCCTCCTGAAGGCTGCGTCGAACCCATATCCGGGGGTGCCGGCACAGTCATCGGCGACGAGGGTGCCGCCATGGCTAAGGTATTTTCTAAGAATAGCGATCTGATCATCTTGAAAAGGTTGAAAATCCTGGTTCCCGGCCATGTAGATAAACGGGTAGCTGAAGAGTTCTTCCGCACGAAGCCTCAGCGGGACCCGGGCCGCCACGGCGTCGATGCTCGTGGTAGACTCCAGCTCTGCCGCCAGCGACGGCCATGCAGTCGGTTCGGGATCCCAGTTGCCGCCGTCATACACGAGCTGGGCGAAGGCAAAGCCCTTCTCAATCCCTCCTCCGCCTTTCTTCGCCATACCTTTGAAGGCCCAGGCCGCGCGCGGCCCCCACGGCAGCACCAGCGAGCCCAGAGCCGCCAGTGCCAACCGAAGAAAGACCCGCCTCCCCGGGAGACCGGACGAAACGTGAGTATCTCCGCTCTGTTGCCACATAATCTCAACCATTATAGTATACGCACATCGGAAAGAGGAAGTTTCCCTGTCCCTTTTCCGCTTGCCCGAGGACCGACACCGAGACCGAAGGAGGACCAAGGATGTCTGAACTGCGCCGCGACCCCATTCTGGGACGCTGGGTCATCATCTCGAGCGATCGAGCCGGGAGACCGCTGGACTTTCGCCCTGCCCGCGAGACCTGGACCGGAGGAGGATTCTGTCCGTTCTGTGCCGGCAACGAGTACACCACCCCTTCCGAACTGCTGGCTTACAGGCCCGACGGATCGCCTCCGGACTCCCCCGGATGGGACCTGAGGGTCGTGCCGAACAAGTTTCCCGCCCTGCGCAGGGAAGGAGAGCCTGAACAGTCAGGCGAAATCCTCTACCAGACCATGAGCGGAATCGGCGCCCACGAAGTCATCATCGAAGCCCCCGGCCACGACCAGACCCTGGCCTCGCTCCCTGCCGATTCGGTTGAAAGGGTTCTCAAAGCCTATGCTTCTCGCCTTCTGGATCTGAAAAAGGACCCCCGGCTCGAATATGTTATCGTCTTCAAGAACCACGGCCCCTCGGCCGGGGCAACGCTGGAGCATACCCATTCCCAGCTGATAGCACTGCCTATCGTGCCCACCCGTGTTCTCGCGGAAATGGAGGGGGCCCTCAGCCACCGGCAAAGCACGGGAGAATGCATTTTCTGTGACATTATTCACCGCGAACTCCGCCACGGCGCCAGGATCGTCGCCGACAACGAGCACTTCACGGTCCTCTGCCCTTTTGCTTCTCCCTACGCCTTCGAAACGTGGATCCTTCCGAAGAAACACACTCCCCGCTTCGAATCGTCGGCCGAACACTTCCCGGCCCTCGCCGCCATCCTCAGCGATCTGCTGCGCAGGATCAACGCTGTTCTGGGCAAACCGGACTACAATTTTGTGATACACACGGCGCCTCTGCATGAGAACAACGTCGACCACTATCACTGGCACCTGGAGCTTATTCCCAAGCTCAACCGCGTAGCAGGATTCGAATGGGGTTCGTCGTTCTTCATAAATCCCACCCCTCCCGAGGAAGCCGCTTCCTTTCTCCGTGAGGCCGGCCAGGAAGGATGACGCGTCTCAGCACACTCATCGGAAATATCCTCGACACCACGCGGGAGGCCTCAGGCGGTGTGGAGATCGACACCCTGCTGGGAGACGTGCTCAGCGAGGCGCTCGACGCCGTCGGCTGGGCGCTTTACCGCTCCTCTTCGCCCGGCTCGCCGCTGGAACTCATCTGCTCCGACCGTAACCGGTCCATTCCCTATCCCGCAGAGCTCCCTCCAGCCGGGAAGACGGAAGCCGCCGTCTGCGGGGAACCTTTCTTCCTCCTGCCTCCCTGTCCTCAGGACGGGCCGCTTCACTTCGTTTTCCCTCTCTCCGAGGACGATCTCACCGCCACTTACCTGCTCCGCTACCCCGCGGGGACCGACGCCACCCCCCTCGACCCGGGATCGCTCCAGACAGTCGCTGCCGCTCTCTTCGGGGCCGGCAGAATCGGCAGGATGCTGCATCGGAAAGGGGTTCACTGCCGGGGCCTGGAGGCCCTCTCCACGCTCTCCCGGAGGCTGTCGGACACCCGCTCGCCGTCAGCCTTTCTCGAGGAGCTCACCGCCTCTCTGCAGGACTCTCTCGGGGCGGCGGCGGGGCGCATCCGCATCACCCATCCAGTCTGGGCCGGCGCAGGCCTCCCGGAGTTCACCGCTTTCCCCGATGGACCGCTCCCACCGGAGCACGGACTGAAGGCCTTCGAAACGGCCCTTCGGTCCGAGGGTGAGTCCCTGGGCACTCTTTCGCTGTGGTTCCCGGAGCGGCGCCTGCGGGGCTACCCGCTTCACGAGCGCTTTCTCCCGGACCGGGCCGCCTTCCTCGAAACCATCTCGGGGGAAATCGCCCTGCGCCTGATGCACCTCATCCTTCAGCTTCAAGCGGAAGCGCTTGTCGAGGAGCGTCAGAAGCGGCTTCAGGAGCTCTGGATTCTTCAGGAGACTAACAACGCCCTGAGGGGAACTCTGAAGCTGAACCGAATCCTGAAAATGATCCTCGCCGGCGCGACCGCCGAGACCGGCCTCGGGTTCAACCGGGCCGCCCTCTTCCTGCTGAACGAAAAGACGAACCTCCTGCAGGGGATGCTCGGAGTCGGCCCCGATTCAGCCGAGGAGGCGGACAGGATCTGGAAATCCCTCTCATCTCATTCGGGGTTGAGTCTGGCCAGGCAGATAGAGCTCTACGCCGAGACGCAGCCAAACGTTTCCCGTTTCGACACGCTGGTCAAGAGCATCCGCATTGCCGTCCGGCCCGGCGGCGGCGCCCTGTCGAGCTGCGTCCGCGCCCGCACCGCCATCAGAGGCGGCGACGGCGTCCTTCCTGCTCCGGAAGCGGAGATCACGGGGAAGCTCTCCATGAATGAGTTCGCCGCCACACCCATCGTCGCCCGCAAACAGGTCTTCGGCCTCATCGTGGTGGACAACCTCTTCGACGGAAAACGCATAACCGACGAGGATCTCCGCCTTCTTTCCATGTTCGCCGCCCAGGCCGGCCTGGCCATCGCCAATGCCAAGGAGCTGCGAGCGCACCAGAGATCCGCCGAGGAGCTGCAGCAGGCGCGGGACATGCTCATGCAGACCGAGCGCCTGGCCGTACTCGGAGAGATCGCCGCCAGTCTGGCGCACGAAATACGCAATCCCCTGGTGACGATCGGGGGCTTCGCGCGCCGCCTCGAGAAGAAGCTCGGCCCCGGGGACTCGGGCAGAAAGTATGCCGGAATCATCGCTTCAGAGGTTCAGAGGCTGGAGGAATTTCTCGAGGAAGTCCTGCTTTTCGGACGTGACAGGCAGCCTCGCCTGGAGCCGGTTCAGCTCAACGAGGTCATCCACGCCGTCACGCGGCTCCTTTCGGCGAAGTTCACCGAAGAATCCATCGCCGTAGATGAGGACCTCTCTCCCTCGCTCCCCCCCGTCCCTGCCGACGCCAACCAGCTTCATCAGGTTCTGATCAACCTCCTCTCCAACGCCATGGAGGCCATGCCCGGAGGAGGACGCATCTTCATACGAACCGCACTCACCGAGGGTCCTCCGGCAGAGGTGACCCTTACCGTAACCGACAGCGGAGGCGGCGTGGAGCCCGAGGTGCTGGGGAATATTTTCAATCCCTTCTTCACAACCAAGAGCGGCGGCCACGGACTGGGGCTTGCCCTTACCCAGAGGATCGTGACGGCCCATTCCGGCCGCCTCAGTGTGAAAAACCACCCCGGCAGGGGCCTCACGCTCGGCGTTGCACTGCCGCTGCCGCTTGAGCCGGGACTGCTCAAGAACATTGAAAGCGTCAGGAAAAGTGGAAGGGGGGTACAGCAATGAAGACCATCCTGGTCATTGACGACGAGGAGAATATCAGGCGGCTCTACCGCGACGAGCTGACCGAGAGCGGCTACAGCGTCCGCACCGCCGGAAACGCGGAGGAAGCGTTAGCCCTGGTGAAAGAGGAGCGCCCCGATCTGGTGACCCTCGATATCAGGCTCGGAAACGGTCCCGACGGGATTGATATCCTTCGTAATATCAAAGAGATAGATAACACGATCCCGGTAATTATCAACACAGCGTACAGTGAGTATAAGCAGAATTTCGGCGTCTGGGCCTCGGAGGATTACGTCGTCAAATCTTCCGATATGAACGAGCTGAAAGACCGCATAGCCGCCCTTCTGGAGGGGAGGCAGGGATCGTAACGGACCCGTTTTGCGTTAAGAAAACGATTTTCCTTGAAACTTCTGCCCGTTTCGAGAATCATATACAACTGCTTTCCACTGAACTGAATACTGAATAAACAAGAGGAGGCCGTCAATGGCTGAACAGAAAAGCAAAAAGAAGAGAGGGTCCCCTCAGGAATTCCCTCTTCTGCCCCTCAGGGACATCGTGGTCTTTCCCCACATGGTGGTTCCCCTCTTTGTGGGCCGTGAGAAGTCCATCTCGGCCATCGAAAACGCCATGCTTAGAGACAAGAACATCATTCTTGCCACCCAGCGTATGCCGAACATCGACGATCCCGCACCGGGGGACATTTTCGACGTCGGCACCCAGGCCGAAATCCTCCAGATTCTCAAGCTGCCGGACAACACCGTCAAGGTCCTGATAGAAGGTATCCGCTGTGTCAGGGTTCCCTCCATAACCGAGCAGGGGGGGCATTTCGTCTCAACTCCCGAAGTGATGGAGATCCGCACGCCTGGAAGCAAAGAAGTTGTGGCCCTGCAGAGGTCCGTCTCGGCACAGTTCGAGCGCTACGTGAAACTCAGCAGGAAGATCCCTTCCGAACTGCTGATGTCCATTTCCAGCATAACCGACATCCCCAAGCTGACCGACACGATCTGCGCCAACCTTCTCATCAAGATACCCGAAAAACAGGGGCTTCTCGAGATAACCGATACCCAGTCCCGTCTTGAGAAGATTCTTCAGATTCTCAACTCGGAAATCGAAATAATGCTGGTTGAGAAGAAGATCCACGGCAAGGTCAAGCGCCAGATGGAGAAGACCCAGAAGGAGTACTACCTGCTGGAGCAGATGAAGGTCATCCAGAAGGAACTCGGCAAGAAAGATGAATTCAAGAGCGAGCTCGATGAGCTTCGCGGCATGATCAAGACCGCCAGGATGAGCCCCGAAGCCGACGAGAAGGCCCTGCGCGAATTCAAGAAGCTCGAGCTCATGCCCCCCCTCTCCGCCGAGGCCACGGTGGTCAGGAACTACCTGGACTGGCTGATCTCGCTTCCATGGAGCGTAAAGACGAAGGACAAGCTCGACATCAAGCAGGCCGAGAAAATCCTGAACGAGGACCACTACGGCCTGGAGAAGGTCAAGGAGAGAATCCTCGAATACCTCTCGGTTACCCACCTCGTGAAGAAGATCAAGGGGCCGATCCTCTGCCTCGTGGGTCCGCCGGGAGTTGGAAAGACGTCCCTTGCCAGATCCATAGCGCGCTCAACGGGCCGCAAGTTTGTCCGGCTTTCCCTCGGGGGAGTACGCGACGAGGCCGAGATCCGCGGCCACCGGCGCACATACATCGGCTCTCTGCCGGGGCGCATCATACAGTCTTTGAAGAAGGCCAAGAGCAGGAATCCGGTCTTTCTCCTCGACGAGGTAGACAAGCTCGGGATGGACTTCCGCGGCGACCCGGCGGCAGCGCTTCTGGAGGTCCTCGATCCAGAGCAGAATCACACCTTCAACGACCACTACCTGGAGGTCGATTTTGATCTTTCGGAGGTCATGTTCGTCACCACCGCCAATTCGGCTTACTCCATTCCGCCTGCGCTGCTGGACCGCATGGAAATCATATCGCTGCCCGGATACACGGAACACGAAAAGGTCAAGATCGCCCGGCAGTACCTTCTGCCGAAGCAGCTCAAGGCCAACGGTTTGACATCCAGAAACGTGGCCGTCCCGGTGAACGTTCTCCGCGAGATCATCCAGAAGTACACCCGTGAGGCGGGCGTCCGAAACCTGGAGCGCGAAATAGCCTCGATCTGCAGGAAGGTGGCCAGAAAGGTCGTCTCCGCCGGGCGGCGCCAGAAGGTGACGATCACCGAGCGAAACCTGGAAAAGCACCTCGGTATTCCCAAGTTCCATCACGGCAAGGCGGAGCGCAAGAACGAAATCGGCATCGCCACCGGCCTGGCCTGGACCGAGTTCGGAGGGGATCTCCTGGCCATCGAAACCACTCTCATGAGCGGCAAGGGCAAGCTCATCCTTACGGGCAAGCTCGGTGACGTGATGAAAGAGTCGGCCCAGGCCGCCCTCTCCTACATCAGAACCCGGGCCAAGGTCTTCGACCTTCCGCAGGACTTCTACCAGAAGCTTGACATCCACATCCACATTCCCGAGGGGGCGATCCCCAAGGACGGGCCCTCCGCCGGCATCTCGCTCTGCACCGCCATGGTTTCGGCGCTGACGCGCCTCGAGGTGCGCAAGGGGATCGCCATGACGGGGGAGCTCACCCTGCGGGGAAGCGTCCTTCCCGTGGGGGGAATCAAGGAAAAGATGCTTGCCGCTCACCGGGCGGGGATCAGGACTCTCATCGTCCCCAAGGAAAATGCAAAGGATCTCAAGGAGCTGCCCGTCCACATCAGCAAGGAGCTCAAGTTCGTTCTCGTCGAGCATATGGACGAGGTTCTCAGGAAGGCCCTCGTCCGCTTCAGGGGCAAGCTGGAGAGAAACAAGACCCACTACGACGTCAAGGAGCTGCTGGAAGAGCCCAAAGACATGATCACGGCTCACTGAGAAGCCCTCGGTGAAAGTACTCTCTGCCGAGTTTATCAAGTCCGCCGCGGCCCCCTCGGGCTATCCCCGGGGGCAGCGGCCGGAAGTCGCCTTCTGCGGGCGCTCCAACGTCGGCAAATCAAGTCTCATCAATTCTCTGCTCAACCGCCGCCGTCTCGCGCAGACGAGCAAGACCCCCGGCAAGACCCGGACGCTCAATTTCTTTCTGATCAACGAACACTTCCATTTCGTCGACCTCCCAGGTTACGGATACGCCAAGGTGTCCCGGAATATCCACGAGTCCTGGGGGGGCATGATCGAGCAGTACCTGTCAAAGAGGCCTCTTCTTCGCGGCGCAATCCTTCTCATCGACATCCGCCACCCACCGACGAAGTTCGACCGCCGAATGAAGGAGTGGCTCGATCACTACGGCCACAGCGTGGCCCTGGTGGCCACCAAGGCCGACAAGGTGGGATCCGCTTCACGCAGGAAGCAGCTGGATATCATTCGAAGGGATCTCCCCGTTCTGGATGGGCAGAGCCTGATCGCCTTTTCCTCAAGCTCGGGCCTCGGCAAGGACCGCCTCTGGGCCGTCATCGACCAGCTCCTCTCCCGCGAGAGAGGCACCGGCCGGAAGGACTGATTCAGCTCCCCGCCAGCGCCTCCAGCCGCGCCAGGTTCTCTCCGCCTCCGAGAACAATCAGCCTGTCGCCGGCCTCGATGCCGGTGCTGGATGAAGGGTTGAACTCCATCACGCCATCGTTCTTCTTCACCGCCACGACGATGATTCCAAGGCGCTGGCGCAGCCCGGACTCCAGAATGGATTTTCCCGCCAGGGACGATCCTTTGCCGATGAGGACCTCTTCCATCTGCAGCTCCAGGTGCTCCCGCTTGGTTACCAGCTCGATGAAGTCCACCACCGCCGGCCGCAGAATGGCGTTGGCGATTCCCGTCCCGCCGATCGTGTAAGGGGAAACGACCTTCGAAGCCCCGGCGCGCAGGAGTTTCTGCTCCGATCCTGCCTCGCCCGCACGGGCGACGATATAGAGGTCCGGCCTGAGACCGATGGCCGTCAGAGTTATGTAGACATTGTCCGCGTCGGAGGACGCCACACTGACAAGGCCCAGGGCCCTCGTGATTCCCGCCTCGAGCAGAACGCTCTCTTCCGAGGCATTCCCTTGAATGGCCAGAACGCTGTTGGGGATCTTCTTGAAGACGTCGAGGTCTTCTTCGATCACCAAGAAGGGAACGGGCTTCCTTGCGAACTCGTGGCAGATGATCTTTCCCATCCGCCCGTGCCCGCATATGATGTAATGGTTCTTGAGCTTCTTGATCTCCTTCTCCAATTTTTTCCTCCCCATGACTTTCTGCAGCTGTCCCGCCAGGAGAATCTGCGTTCCGATGGTGAGGGTGCCGGTGACGGTAGCCACCCCACCCAGGATCAGGGCAATGGTGAAGAATTTTCCTTGCTGGGAGAGCGGATGGACCTCCTCGAAGCCGACCGTGCTGAGGGAGATGATGGTCATGTAGGTGGCGTCCAGGAGCCCCCATCCCTCGATGGCCATGTAACCGCCCGTCCCTATCACAATAACACCCACTATCGCAGCCAGCGCCAGGGACAGCTGCGTTTCAGGTTTCATCTCTCAACTCTCCCTCCAAAACCGCCGTGGGCGGGCCGTGCAACCGTGAATTTCACTGTATGGTAATGTATCAGCAGGATGAGTCAACCATCTGCATCCTTTCCTTGACACCTCAACGCCATGTCCCTACTATTTCCCTGTTTCTTCAGGAGGGAGGAATCATGTTCGGAATCGGAATGCAGGAGATTATGGTGCTTCTTGTCATCGCCCTGGTCGTCATCGGTCCCAAGAAGCTCCCCGAGATGGCCAAGGCCCTCGGCAAGGGTTACGGCGAGTTTCGGCGCGCCTTCGAGGACATGCGCAGCTCCATCAACGTGGACATGAAAACTGAGGAGGAGAAAGAGCGCCTGCGCGAGATCAAGGAGCGGGTGCAGCCGCCTCCGGAGGCAAAACCCGCGCCGGAAGCGATGCCGGTGCCGCAGAAGACTCCCGACATCGTGGCGCCCGACGGGAAGACGCCTCCTCCCGCGTCGCCTTCCCCGGACTCCGCGGAGAGGACAGCCTCCCCTGTGAGCTCCACCGCGCCCCGGCCGGACCCTTCTCTTCCGATATACGGCACCGATGACGAGGAGATCGAGGGTGACGGAGACTGACGACCGAACCCCCTTTCTCCAGCACCTCGAAGAACTCAGAAGCCGCCTGATCATCTCTCTGGCAGGTGTCGCCGGGGGATTCGCGGTGTCCTACTGGAAGATCCGCGAAATATTCGGTTTTCTCATCGTCCCCCTCCAGCGCTCGATGCGGGAGGATTCGGCCATCGTCATGATCAAGATGACCGAGGGGTTTCTCACCTATCTCAAGCTTGCCTTCTACTCCGGCCTCCTTCTGGCGTCACCGCTGGTGATTTTCCAGGTCTGGTCTTTCGTCTCCCCCGGCCTTTACCGGCGCGAGAAGCGGTTTCTCGTGCCCATCGTCGTCGCTTCGACCATTCTCTTCACCGTCGGCGTGGTTTTCGCCTATTCCGTGGTTCTGCCCTTCGGCATCAAGTACCTGCTGGAGTTCGTCGGCGTGAACGTGCAGGCCACCCTCTCCATGGCCTCCTACGTTTCCTTCTCCTGCCTCTTCATGATTCTCTTCGGCGTCGTCTTTCAGCTTCCCCTGGTCATGCTCGTGCTCGCCCGGCTCGGGTTCGTGAAAGGCTCGCAGCTTGCATCCAGCAGAAAGTATGTGCTTCTCCTGTGCTTCCTCGTCGGCGCCCTGTTGACCCCGCCCGACGTCTTCTCTCAGGCCCTCATGGCCATTCCGGTCATGCTCCTCTACGAGGCCAGCATCTGGCTCGTACGCATCTCCGAGTCCCTGAGAAGGAAAAAAAAGGAGAAGGAGAGCAAGGCCGTCGATGACGATGAGTCTTCCTGAGTTTCTGCACCTGCTCGCTTTCCCCCTCGTCGGCGCCGCCATAGGCTGGACCACCAATTTTCTCGCCATCAAGATGCTCTTCCATCCCCGGAAGCCCCTGGGGCCCCGGGGGATGCAGATCCAGGGACTGCTTCCACGCCGGCGGCGCGACCTGGCGGAGAAGATCGGCGCCACCGTGGCCGACGACATCCTCTCCTCGAGGGAGATCTCGTCGCTTCTGGGAAAGATACACTGGCGGCAGGAGGTGGAGGGCATCGTTCACGCCCTGATAAGCGGGGACCTGGTCCCCCGGGCGATGCAGAAACTACCGGGGATGGAGCTGGTTCTCCACCAGATCCAGGAGCGGCTCACGGAGCGCATTCTCAAGGCACTGGATGAGCACCGGGACGCCATCGTCTCCCGCTTTCACGACGAGCTTGACATCCGGGAAATGGTGGTCGAGAAGATAGTCGGCCTCGACCTTGACGACCTCGAAGGGCTCGTGTTCAGGCTGGTGTCCCGCGAACTTCGCCACATTGAGCTCGTGGGCGGTTTTCTCGGCCTCCTCGTCGGCGCGGCCCAGAGCCTTATCTTCTACTTCAGCCGCTTTTAGGGGGGAAGGGACCGAGTGAAGGCGCAACGCAGCCAGGGGCCAAAAGCATGTCCTGAGCGAAGCCGAAGGGAGACTCGTGAATAATCCGGGCTAGAAAAGTCCGCTTATATTGCCGCTGCTGTCCAGGTCAATCTCCTCCGCCAGCGGCTTGCGCGGCAGCCCCGGCATGGTCAGGATGTCCCCCGTGATGGGTACCAGGAATCCCGCTCCCGCCGCCACTCGTATCTCTCTCACGGTGATGGTGAAGTTGCGGGGGCACCCTGTTTTCGCGGGGTTGTCGGAGAGGCTCTTCGGGGTCTTGGCCATGCATATCGGAAGGTGCGTGTAGCCCAGGTCGTCTATCTGGGCAAGATGCCGGAGGGCCCTCTTCGAATACTCCACCTCCGCAGCTCCGTATATTTCCCGGGCAATGGTCTTGATCTTGTGCTTCACCGTGGTTTTCCAGTTGTAGAGCGGCCGGTATTCGCCGTCGAACCCGTCGGCCATGGCCACCACCTTCTCCGCCAGGTCCAGGCTGCCCTCCCCCCCCGTCGCCCAGGCCTGGGAAACGGCGGCCTCCACTCCGATATCGCCGCAGCCGGCGAGGATGGCTTCGATCTCGTCCTTCGTGTCGTGGGTGAACCGGTTGATGGCGACGACAACCGGCACGCCGAACTTGTTCACGTTCTCCACGTGCCGGGCAAGGTTGCAGAGGCCGGTCCGGACAGCTTTTACGTTCGGTACCTTGAGCTTGTAGAGAGAAACTCCCCCATGCACCTTCAACGCCCTCGCCGTGGCGACAAGGACCACGCCCGAAGGGGAGAGCCCCCCGTAGCGGCACTTGATGTCGAAGAACTTCTCCGCCCCGAGGTCGAAGCCGAACCCCGCCTCCGTTACGGTGTAATCGGCCAGTTTGTTCGCCAGGCGTGTCGCCAGAACGCTGTTGCAGCCGTGGGCGATATTGGCGAACGGCCCTCCGTGAACGAAGGCCGGAACGCCCTCCAGGGTCTGGACCAGATTCGGCCGGATGGCGTCCCGCAGCATCACCGCCGCCGCTCCCGACGCCTTCAGGTCCCCGGCGGTAACCGGCGTTCCGTCGAAGGTGTACCCCACCAGGATCCGCGCCAGCCTCTCCTTCAGTTCGGGAATGCTCTCCGCCAGGCAGAGGATGGCCATGATCTCCGACGCGGCGGTGATGTCAAAGCCTGTTTCACGCGGTATCCCCTCTGTCCGTCCCCCCAGGCCGAGTATGACTTTTCTCAGCGACCGGTCGTTCAAGTCTATCACCCGCCGCCACGTCACGCGGCGGGCGTCGATTCCGAGGTGATTCCACTGGTGTATGTGGTTGTCCAGCATAGCGGCTATGAGGTTGTGCGCCGCGCCCACCGCGTGGAGGTCCCCTGTGAAGTGCAGGTTGATCTCCTCCATGGGCACTACCTGCGAGTACCCTCCGCCGGTGGCTCCGCCCTTGACGCCGAAAAGCGGCCCCAGAGAAGGCTCCCGGATCGCTATGGCAACGTTCTTCCCGAGCCTCCCCAGCGCCTGCCCCAGGCCGATTGTCATGGTCGTCTTGCCCTCCCCCGCCGGAGTGGGGGTAATGGCTGAAACAAGTACAAGCTTCCCCGCCTTCTCCCCCTTGAGCCGATCAAAGGCGTCAAGGCGAACCTTGCCCTTGTAGCTGCCGTAGCACTCGACCTCTTCCGGCAGAAGTCCCGCCCTTGCGGCGATATCTCCTATCGGCAGGAGGCTTGCGTCCTGCGATATCTTTACGTCCGACTTCATCCCTCTTCCTCCGCGCGCTGACGGGCTCTTTCAAGGCCTTCTTTCGTGTCCACACCCTGGGCCCTGTAATCGGTGACGACGACCCTGATCCGGTACCCCTTCTCCAGGATTCTCAACTGTTCGAGCTGCTCGGCCGCCTCCGCCGCGGTGGGCTTCATTGCCGACATCGCCGCGAGAAAATCCGCACGGTAGCCGTACAGCCCGACATGGCGGTAGTAGCCTTCAGGGAGGCCCGACTGCAGGGCGTCCGGCTTAAGCCTTAAACCCCGAGGGCCCGCCTCCCACAGAGACTGCCGGAAGGGTACGGGCAGCCGGGAAAAATAGACCGCGTCCCCCTTCTCTCCAAAGATGACCTTTACCACCGACGTGTCCAGGAGCTCATTCATGTTTCTGATGGGCTCCGCCATGGTAGCCACCTCGGGAGGCTCTTCCTCGCCGAAAACCGAGATCAGCTCTTCAACCGCCCGGGGGTCAATGAACGGTTCGTCTCCCTGCACGTTGACGACGATCTCACAATCCATGCCCCCGGCGACTTCGGCCACCCGGTCCGTTCCCGAAGGGTGTCCGGGGGAGGTCATGGCCGCGTCGCCACCGGCCTCCTCGACGGCTTTTCGTATCCTCTCATCATCCGTCGCAACCACAACCCTGCTCACACCTTCAACCTGCATGCACCTTCTCCAGACCCTGACTATCATCGGCTCGCCCCCGATCGGCATCAGGGGCTTGCCCGGCAGGCGGCTCGAAGCGTAGCGGGCGGGAATGACGATGACCGCCCTCTTGTTCCGCGCATCCATGAGAACCCTTCCCCAGCCCTTCAGGAAAGATGCACGAGGAGCTGGTCGCGCGTGACGGGGACCGTCCCGACCTCGCCGACGACCACTCCGGCGGCGACATTGGCGAGGAGGGCGGCGTCTCTCATGGAGGCCCCGGCAGCGAGGGCGAGCACGAGCGTCCCGAGAACGGTGTCTCCCGCGCCGGTCACGTCATAGACCTCTCTGGCTACGGTGGGGATGTGAAACGGCTTCCGCCCCTTCTCAAAGAGGGACATGCCGTCTTCACCGCGGGTGATGAGAACCGCTCCCGCCCCGGTCAGGGAGAGCAGGCGCGAACCGATCCCCTCCGTCCCCCCGCCCCAGTTCGTTCCCAGGCCGGAAGCGACGACCGCCTCACCATAGTTGGGCGTGATCACAGACACCCTCCTGTACTTCTTGAAAAACTCCGATTTCGGGTCGACTGCCACAGGAATCCTGCGCGTTCCACGATTGATGCGCCGTATCCGGTCCATGAGTCTCTCCCCGACCACACCCTTGGCGTAGTCGGAGACGACCGCCCCGCGGGCCTCTTTCCATCTCTCTCCCAGCGCCCTCCCCAGATCGCGGGCCGTCTGCGGATCCAAATCACCCCTCTTTTCCCGGTCGAAGCGGACGACCTGCTGGCTGTGAGCGACGACCCGGCTCTTGACCGTGGTCGGCAGGCCGTCCGCAAGAATCACTCCGCTTCCGTCCACCCCGATGCGATCGAGCTCAGCCACAAGCCACTCTCCCGCCAGGTCCCTTCCCGCCACGCCGCAGAGCATGGGCTCACCGCCGAGAGTCCGGATGTTGTGGGCTACGTTCGCCGCTCCGCCGAGACTCTTCGTCTCCCGCGTCACCTCCACCACCGGCACGGGGGCTTCAGGAGATATCCGCCTCACCATGCCCCAGTAGTAACGGTCCACCATCAGGTCGCCCACAACCACCACTTTCGTGCCGACAAAGCGATCAACTACCTTGCGAAGTCTGGAAAGCCTTCTCAACGTCTCTCTGCCCACGTCATCTCCCTTCGCCGCGCGACAGACGGCGCTCCCGGACCCTGCCGCTCTGCAGAATAAGGATTCCGGCCAGGATCCAGAAAAGTGTCACCACTTCCGTGTCGCCGAAGTTGTTCTGAAAAAGCCCATCGAGGAAAAAACCCAGCATCCCTGCCAGGCTTCCAAGAACCAGGATATATGGAGATCCCTTTTCTTTCCTCAGGGACCAGAGCACATGAAACCCTTCTTTTACAATAAGATACCATATCCAAAGAAAGATGAACAGACCGAACATCCCTCTCTCGACGGTCACCTGAAGCAGGTTGTTGTGAGAGTGGGTCCTGCTCATGGGAATACGAACCTCATCCCTGACATAGCCGGACTGGACCCTCTGAAAATTTCCCACCCCCACTCCCAGGAGGGGGTAGTCAATTATCATGTTCCACGTCGTCTCCCAGAGCAGGAAGCGCTCCACGTTCCCCTCCACTTCGACGATGGTCCTCGCCCGCGACGAAATCACTGGTGAAGAGAGGGCGACCAGCAGCAGGGCCGACCCCCCGACGGCGACGGCTGCGGCCACCGACTTTTTTCCGGAGAAGGCGGTTTCGAAGACAATCGCTCCCAGGGCTGCGAGCCAGATGCCCCTGGTGTAGGTAAAGAACACGGCAGTACCGATGACGAGGGACAGGAACATCCACAGAAGACGCTCCCTCCCGGATCGAACGAGCAGGGCCGGGGCAAGGCTCAGGCAGAACAGGAGAAAGAAGACATTAGAGAACGTCTGATAGTGGCTGAAGGCGCCCCGCGGAAAAAAGACGGTGGCCCCCCCGTACTCGAGACTCTCCAGGGCGCTTTCGGGCCTGATGAGATCCGACCCCGTCAGGTGCTGCACGATGCCGTAAGCGGCGATAAGCGTCGCCGAGAAAAAGAGCAGGGCCATGAGCCTCCGGAAAAAGGCGTCGTTCCGGGCCCAGCCGACCACGAGGTAGAGACCCGCAACGGTCCAGCTGCCGGCAAATTGCCTCATTCCGTTCTCCGGATCTCCCGACAGCGCGGCGGAGAGAAAAGTCAGGGCGATGAAGAGAGCCACCGGCAGGTCGAGGGGTGTCCTGGGGAAAGGCCTCCCGTGCACCAGGTCCCAGACGGCGCCGAGAATGGCGATGGCGAGGCCCGCCTGCATGGCGCTTATGGAGACGGGAATGCTGAAGAAGAGCACTGCCAGCCCCACCTTGACGCCAAGATTGGGTGGAGGGTCGCCGTTCGAACCGGAAACTGACGTCATCTGCGTTCCGTCCCGCCCCCGCCCGAGACGCGCTCGTAGAAAT
>JAUWCW010000373.1 GCA_030609125.1 Candidatus Rokuibacteriota bacterium | reverse complement strand
TTTGGGGCTCGCCGCCACCACCATGATCATGAGCTTCGGGTTCCACTATTACGAGACCACCAACCAGTCCCTGACCCTCCAGTACTTCGATCACGCCACCTCCCCCCTGGTCCTGGGCGCCCAGCGCAGTCTGTCGTCGGCGTCCAACATCGCAGTGGGGATTCTGGTGTTCCTTATGGCTTCGCACCTTGACTACCGGATGATGTTCCTGGTGGTGGGGGTACTGGTGGTGGGTGCGGGTCTCTGGGGCATACGGCAAAACCCCGTGGACCATGAGCTGCCCCCCCAACACAAGCACATGGTGTTCAGGTGTCGATACCGCCTCTTCTATTTCCTCTCGTTGATGGCCGGCGCCCGGCGGCAGGTCTTCATAGCCTTCTCGGTGTTCCTGCTGGTCAAGGTGTTCGCGTTCAGTGTCAGGGAAGTCACGGCGCTCTTCGTGATCAACAACGTCATCGGCTACTTCGCCGCCCCCCTGGTGGGGAGGGCCATCGTCCGGTTCGGGGAGCGTAAGGTGCTGTCGGTGGAGTACGGGGGGCTTATAGTCGTTTTTCTGGCATACGCGTGGACGCAGTCCCGGTGGGTGGCTGCGGGTCTCTACATTATCGACAATCTCCTGTTCTACTTCTCCATGGCGATAAGAACCTATTTCCAAAAGGTGGCCGACCCGGCCGACATCGCCCCCAGCATGGCTGTGGGCTTTACCATCAACCACATCGCCGCCGTGGTGCTGCCGGTCATCGGCGGGATCCTGTGGCTTGTGGACTACCGCATCCCGTTCATCCTGGCCGCGGCGCTGAGCCTGGTGTCTCTCGTCGCTGTGCAGCGAATACCATCGGTATCACCGTCCAGATGACAAGACCAGGTCTACGTCCAGGATCAGGACTTTCAACTCCTCCCTGCTCCCCGCCACCAGACGCACCACTCCCCTACCCCTTTGTCTGCTGCGTCGATAAATCAAAGAAGGGAACGTACTGAACTTCTATCTGCTCGGGAACCTGAGGCGGCGGCCGCGGCTCCGGCACGGTTCCGCGCCAGAAGCGTGAGCCCTTCGTGGTTTCTCGCAGCGGAACGAAAGAGCATCTTCCGCACCCGGCAGGTGCAGATGCTGGACTGGCCGAAACCGACTCGGTGACTACACTGCTTCCCCGGGCGGTCCTCAACGAAAAGAATCCGGCCGTCAGGCGGGTTCTTCGGGCGTCTCAGCCCTTGTTCTTCATTTCCTCGCGGACCTGCTCCGCCGGCTTTTTCCAGGCCAGAACGGTTTTCTCGCCCAGCTGGTTTCCGGCCTGGTCGAACTCCCTGACAATTCTCTCCACCGTTTCAAACCGCGAGCCCGGCTTCGCCACCTGGACCCGCTTCGCCTCGGCGATGTCTTCCGGCTGGAACCAGAGCTTCACCTCGTACTCCGCGGTCTGCGGCCCATCGGAACCGTGGACGAGGTTGAAGAAGAGGAAAACGGTGCTTCCGTTGATGATCATGTCGGAACCGTCGTCGTTCTTGACAGGCTCGATGCTTCCGTATTTTGCCCGGATGCTGGTCAGCGCCGCGGGGTCGTGTTTGGCCACCAGGGGGTTGGTGGGGCCCATCTTTTTCCGGATTGTCGCGATGGCGTCCTCACCGTAGTAGGCCAGCGCCATGACCCGGTGGTTGGAGTGGTACTCGCCCAGGAGGTAACGGATAGTCGTTTCGAAGTACGGCTTCTCCTTGTGCTCCCAGTAGTGCGCCTCGGCCAGGTCCCTGTCCACGGAGACGACCTTCGCCCCCGCTATCTCCATGGACGGGGCGGAGAGCTGCGTCAGGATGTCTCCGGTGAGAGAATGCGTCAGTCCGTCGGGCTTTATCAGCACCAGTGTCAGATCTTTCTCGCTCATGATTCCCCAGTCGCTATCTGTTCGCAGTTTCCAAACCGCTTCGGTCCCTCCAGCCCGCCGCACACGGGCGCAAAAGGCGTGTAATTGAACCAAAACGACCGGTAAAAGTCAACGAGGGGAGGAACTTCTCCTCAGGCGGGCTTTTCCGCCGGAGCGGCGGGCTTTTCCTTCTTCGGCGGGTCCTTGGCAATGAGGGGCGTCTCGCCGGGGCGGGTCTCGATGACGATCGTCTTCGGCTTGCACTTGGAGACGCAGTAGCAGGTGTGATTGCACTTGCTGTAGTCCATGACAGCCAGGAAGTTCTCCACCTTGGGGGCCTTCTGGGGGCAGTTCTTTTCGCAGAGCTTGCAGGCGATGCAGCCCACGGTGCAGACTTTCTTCACCGCCGGACCCTTTTCATGGGAGGAACAAAGTATGTGGACGCGCCTGTCGTCAGGGACGAGCTGTATGACCTTCCTGGGACACTCGGCGACGCAGAGGCCGCAACCCGTGCAGAGCTTCGGATCGACGATGGGAATCCGGTCCTCCCCCATCACGATCGCGCCGTAGGGGCAGACGAGAGTGCAGTTGCCGTAGCCCACGCAGGCCGAGGAGCAGGCCTTGGGGCCGCCGGCGACGAGTATCGCCGCGTGGCAGTCTTCCACTCCGCGGTAAATGTACTTCGTGACCCCCT
>JAUWCW010000295.1 GCA_030609125.1 Candidatus Rokuibacteriota bacterium | reverse complement strand
AAGAGGATGTGAAAGATCAGGGGGAGCGTGTGGGCCGTCTCCTTCGCCTCCATGTCCTCGATCCTGTCGAATTCCTCCTGCATGACTCCCTCCTACTCCTTGGCCTGCTCGGCCCTGATAAAGCTCACGATGGACCAGATGGGCTCGTCGCCGAGCTGGTTCCCGAACGGCGGCATCCCGCCCCCGGTGCCGTCCTTGATGGTCGTGAAATAGGCGCTGTCCGGCCCGTCTTCCCCGCTGCCGCGGAAAACCCCGTCCACGAGGCTGGGGCCGATGTTGCCCGCCAGGTCCGCGCCGTGGCACATGGCACATTTTCCTGCGAAGATTTTCCGCCCCTCTTCGATTGCCTCGGGGTTGCCGGCGAGGGGGTTTTCCACCGCCGCAGCGGGTGCGGAGCCGGCTTCCGAAGCGCCCAGGGAGCGCAGGTAGCTGATGATGGACCAGATGCCCACACGGTCGAGCTGGCTTCCGAAAGCGGGCATTTCGCCTTCCACCCCGGTGCCGATTATTTCATAGTAATCGGGATCGTCGGCATCAAAGTCTTCGAGCCCGGGGCCGATGTCGCCCTCGGCCTCGTCTCCGTGGCACATGGCGCAGTGCTCGGCGTAGAGCTTCTCACCCTGCTCGAGTGCTTCGAGGTCTCCCGCCAGAGGATTGGAACCCTCGGCGGGAGCGGCGGCCCGGGCGGCGGGAGCCGCTTTCGCCACCGCCGTGCCGACGACCTGCATGTAGGCCACCAGGGCGTCGAGTTCGGTCCTGCCCTCCAGCTGCTCCAGGTCCTCCTCGGTGCAGGGGAAGCCGTTGACGTCCATGCGTTTCTTGATGGATGCCGGATCGAGGGGCCTCCCGGCGAGCCAGCCGTAGGCGGGCATGTTGGACTTCGGGTAGAAGTCCCGGGGGTTCTCAAAGTGCTTGAAGTGCCACATGTCCGGGTACTTTCCCCCTATCCTGGCCAGGTCGGGGCCGGTTCTTTTCGAGCCCCAGAGGAAGGGGCGGTCGTAGGCGAACTCGCCGGCCTTGGAGTACTCGCCGTAGCGCATCACCTCGGTCTTGAGGGGACGCACCGTCTGGGTGTGGCAGTTGTTGCACCCCTCCTGCTGGTAGACGTCCTTCCCCGCCAGCTGCAGTGCCGTGTACGGCTTGAGAGCGTCGAGCTTCGGGTGCATGGAGGGTGTGAGCATGGGGTAGAACATGGTGACCACGGTGCCGACGAGAATGACGGCGGCGGCCACGATGGAGAACATGATCGGCTTTCTGTAGATTTCGCCTGCCATGGCTGTCCCCCCCCTCAGGCCCGCGCCGGCTCGGCGGAGCGCCCGCCGCGCATGGTCATGAAGATGTTGTAGATGAAAAAGAGCATTCCCGCGGTGAAGACCAGCCCCCCCAGGGTCCGCATCTGCCAGTAGGGGTAGTTCTTGACCATCCCCTCCATGAAGGTGTAGCGCAGGTTGCCCTCCCCGGTGGTCATCTTCCAGAGGGCGCCCTGCTGAATGCCGGTGATCCACATGGTGATCGAAAAGATCAGCTGGCCGGTGAGGACGAGCCAGAAGTGGGTGTTGGCGATCCGGACGCTGTGAATCTGCGTGCGGTAGATCTTTGGAATGACGTAGTACATCGACGCCGTGACCGTCATGGTGACCCACCCCATGGTCCCCATGTGGACGTGCCCCGGGACCCAGTCGGTGTAGTGAATGAGCTGGCTTACGACGCGGATGGCCTGTGTCGGCCCCTGCACCGTCTGGAGGCCGTAGAAGGTGATGCCCATGATGAAGAACTTGGTCAGGTAATGGGTCCTCATCTTCGTCCAGTCCGCGCCGACGGTGTAGTAGCCGTTGATCACCGAGCCCCACGAGGGGGCTATGAGAAAGATCGAGAAGGCGATGGCCAGGGTCTGGAGCCAGTCCGGCACGGGGGTGTAGACCAGGTGGTGGGCGCCCGTCCAGAGGTAGGCGAAGACGAGGGACCAGAAGGCGATGATAGAGAGGCGGTGGCTGAAGATGGGAAGTCCCGTCGACTTGGGGAGAAAGTAATAGAACATGGCGAGATAGGGGGTGGTGAAGACGAAGCCGACGGCGTTGTGCCCGTACCACCACTGCACGTTGGCGCTGTTGACCCCCGCGAAGAGGCTGTAGGACTTGAGAAGCCCCGCCGGAACCGCCAGGTTGTTGACGATGTAGAGGATGGCGACGGCGATGACGGTGGCTATGACGTACCAGAGGGAGATGTACATCTGCTCCTCTTTGCGCCTGATGACGGTGGCGAAGACGTTGACGGCGAAGATGACCCAGATGATCACGATGGCGACGTCCAGCGGCCACTCGAGCTCGGCGTACTCCAGCGTCTGGTTCATGCCGGCGAAAAGGCTCAGCGCCGCCAGGGCGATGGCGACGTTGAAGGCGTGCAGGTGAAACCGCGCGAGCCGGGGAAAGACGAGGGAACGCCTGGTAAGATGCATGACGAGGTAATAGAAGATGCCGAAGGTGGCCCCCAGCCCCAGGCCGAAGGCGAGAGAATTGGTGTGCACCACCCGCATCCGTCCGTATGTGAACCAGGGAGGAATGTTCCACGAAGGCAGCCAGAGCTGGATGGATATCCAGAGGCCGATGACGATCCCGACCACCCCCCAGAAGATGGAGGAGACGATAAAGCCGCTTACCGTCTTTTCGTCGTAACTGAGCTCGGACATGGTTCCCTCCCTCCGGGATGAAGTTGGAAACATCTTTTGAAGTCGCCGTCCGATCTTATCATGTCGTAATCCGTAATTGTATATTAGCCTGGTGCTCATAAATGCCGGGATTTCCAGAGGAATGAGACGGTTCGGAAAGAACCGTTGAAATTTCTCTTCCCCTGCTATACTGTGTGGATGTGTTTTCCATTTGGTGGGTGTAGTTCAACTGGTTAGAACGCTGGACTGTGGCTCCAGAGGTTGGGGGTTCAAGTCCCCTCACTCACCCCAGTATCCGTGAAGCGCACCTTCCACGGATACTTCCGTGCCCGCGGTCCGGCTGGAAGGCGGGTCCCGCCGGGGAGAAAGTCTGGGGAACAGGGAACTGACGCTCATGGGAAGCGGTGAGGATCTTTTCGGGACATCGTACGAAAAAGGCGACGTTGTTTTCTGCCAGGGCGATGCCGGGGACGCAATGTACCTCATCCAGTCCGGCGCCGTTGAGATCAGCCGGAAAAGGGGCCGGGAGGATCTCGTGCTCGCAGTCCTCGAGAGCGGCGATTTTTTCGGGGAGATGGTGCTGCTCGACGACCGGCCCCGGTCCACCACCGTCAGGGTGGTTGCACCCACCAGGCTTCTGCCGCTCACCAGGGATTCGCTTCGGCAAAGACTCCGGGACGACCCTTCGGTGGCCC
>JAUWCW010000108.1 GCA_030609125.1 Candidatus Rokuibacteriota bacterium | reverse complement strand
GGGCATTCTGAAAATCGGTGACGCCGGGGTGGACAAGGAGTACATATCCCGATGGTCGGACCGGCTTGGTCTGACTGAAGTCTGGGAGGCGGTGAAAAAGCGGCTCGACGAATAGGAAATCAGCGCGGTCAGTTTTCTCCGATGATCCTGAGCCAGAGAACGGCCGCCAGTCCCCACACGGCGTTGAAGAACAGAACGAAGGCGGGGGTGAGTGTGCCGAGTTCGAGCCCCATCATGCCCCTGCCCGCATCGGGAAAGACGATGAAGAGCTGCACGAAGGTGGGTCCCAGGCTGTAGAGGAGCCCCCGGAGGAGGGGGGAGCGCACCGCCAGGGGGAGCAGGAAGGCCAGGCCCCAGATGCCGCCCCAGACGACCCTGTGGTAGAGCATCTCCGGCGTGAGGGCGGGGGCGATCTTCACATCGAGACCGGAGGTGATCCCGGTGCTGCCGAAGAACCAGACGCAGACACCGTTGGCGATCCCGCCCACGGCTCCGGCGGAGAAATAGATACTTGTCCGTCTCAAGAGATTGGTCATGGCGCTGCGATACCTATAGCCGAGGGGTCACGGCCCTGTCAAGGAGGGCAGCCGCCGCCAGGCGGCCTCCTCCCCGATGCGCCATGCCGGCGCCCCTTTCTTCCAACCCGGCCGGCGGAGTCAGCCCGCCGTATCCGTGGCGGCTCCCGGGAGCGAAGAGAACCGTGAGGGCTATGGCGGCCAGCAGGAGAGCCACCAGGATCCAGAGGAGGAAGTCCTCTCCCTTCACGGCCGTTTTCCCCGGAAAGTTATCAGGTAGAGCACCAGGGCGGCGGCCGAGAGCGCGGCGAGGCCGAGATAGATGTTGCTGTAGGCCCAGCCGGGGGCGCAGGCTGCCAGGGGATTGATGCAGAAGCTGCCCCTGTGCACGTCGAGGACCCGCCCTACCACGGACGCGCTGAAAGCGCCGGACATGAAGAAGACGAGGTTGTAGAAGCCCATGCCGACCCCGGTCATCTCCGGGGGGAGGGTGCTTGAGGCCGTGTGAGGAAGAGAGGACTGAAGAAAGGCGAAGCCGACGTAGCCGACGACGAGCACCGCGGCGACAAGAGGCACCGGCCCGCCCGCGAATGTCGAGAGGAGAAGGTAGCCGAGGATGGCGAGGACCAGGCCGATGGTGGCGACGAAGGCGCTCCCCTTCCTGTCGAGAAGATGCCCTCCGACGGTTCCCATGAGAGCGGCGCTCAGGGCGCCGGGAAAGAGGGCCAGGCCGATGTCGAAAACGCCGAGCCCGTTGACGGCGCTCAGCATGAGGGGCGTCATGAACAGCATGGCGAAGGTGCTGCCTATGGCGAGAAACGTGATGGCCGCCGTGTTTCGGAAGAGACGGTTCCTGTAGACCTGCGGGGGAACGAGGGGGACCTCGGTGCGTTCCTGGCGGGCGATAAAGAGAACGAGCAGGGCAAGGCCGGGAAGAATGAGCCACCAGCGGCCCTGGGTGAAGGCGAAGAGGAGGGAGGCCAGGCCGAGGCCGACCAGGACGGACCCGGCCACATCGAAGCGGGTGTCTTCTCCCGTCTCGTCCGGGAGCATTTTCCGGAGGGACGGGATGGCCAGGATGGTGACCAGGGTCATGAGAAAGAGGTAGCGCCAGTTCAGTGCCGCCGCCACGAAGCCCCCGAGGATGGGACCTGTCCCGGCGGCGAGGGCGACGGTGGAGGCGATGATCCCCAGGACTTTGCCCCGGCTTTCGGAAGGCATGTACTTGGTGGCCACCAGCATGGCGAGGGCGGGAATGGCCGCCCCCCCCGAGGCCTGGATGAGGCGCGCGGCGATGACCATGGGGTAGGAAGTGCTGACAAAGCCGACGAGAGAGCCTGCGTTCAGCAGAACCAGGCCGAGGGTGATGAGGCCGCGGACGGAGCGCTGGTCGGCAAGGCGTCCGTAGACAAGAGAGCCCAGCCCGAAGAGAAGGATGTAGCCTGTCATGACCCAGCTCACCTCGGAGGGCAGGAGGTCGAACTCGCGGGCGATTTCCGGGATGGCGACGTTGAACATCATGCCGTTGAGAACGGAGAAGAAGATGATGACGCAGAGGGGGACTGTCACCAGTTCCGGGATGTGGGCTGCGAATGGTGCGGACTCCCGATGCTTCATGGACTGCGCCTCCGCCGGATCAGAGAGAGGAGAGAATTTTCAGCACCAGCAGAATCCAGGGAGTGCCGTGCAGAAGAAAGTCGAACCAGTCGAGGGGACGCCGGAGGCGCCCCCGGGAGAGCATGACGAGCTTCTCCCAGATATGGGGTGGGCGGTAGGGCGCCAGCCCCAGCGTGAGACAGGCGATGATGATAAGGTCCCAGCCTATGCGGTCAATGAATGAGATCACAAGGTCCATGATTATGGGTTCTCCGGAAAAAAACGCAAGCTGCCGCCGTGAGGCCCGGTTTGGTACGGCGCCTTCCCATGACTTGGCTCATCCGCCGGGTTCGAGTATCATCCCTCGGCAGACAGAGAGAGTGCGATGATTCCCTATCCGGAAATTAAGCCGTACCTGGTAAAGATAGGCCCGCTGCAGATCCGCTGGTACGGGTTGATGTATATCTTCGGCTTTGCCGCGTCGTATTTTCTGGTTCGACACCAGGTGCGCAGCAGGAATCTGGATATTTCCGAAGATCAGATCGGCTCTCTTTACACCTGGGGAATTATCGGGCTCATGCTGGGCGCCCGGCTCGGGTACGTTTTTTTCTACGCTGCCCCGCAATACCTGGAGAATCCGCTTGGCGTTCTCGCGGTGTGGAAGGGGGGCATGTCCTTCCACGGCGGCCTGATCGGAAGCGTCCTTGCCGGTGTGATCTTTGCCCGCAAACACGGTATCAGGCGTCTTCTGCTCTCGGACCTCGTGATGGCGACGGCCCCGATCGGTCTTTTTTTCGGCCGCATGGGAAACTTCATCAACGGGGAACTGTACGGCAGACCGACCGGCGTGCCCTGGGCGATGGTCTTCCCCGACGGCGGGAACATTCCCCGTCACCCCTCCCAGCTCTACGAGGCTCTCCTCGAAGGCCTCCTCCTCTTCTGCATCCTCTGGGTTGCGAAGGACCACACCCGCCGGGAAGGGACGGTGACGGCTCTTTTCATGATCCTCTACGGGGCGATGCGATTCGGTGTGGAGTACTTCCGGGAGCCCGACTATCAGCTGGGGTTCGTTCTGGGACCCTTTACGATGGGGCAGCTGCTCTGCGGAGCTATGGTCCTTCTCGGCCTGCTGGTGCTTGCCCTGAGAAGAGAGGACAAGGGGCCGGCGGACGCAGCCTGAACCGGCAGCCTCGGGCGTGCACGCTACTCCTTCGCGACGGCGGCCCTCATCGCCTCCAGGGTTATGCCCCCGTGAGAGGCGGACCACGTCACCCGGCCGTCACGAAAGAGCAGAACCTGAGGCGATTCGTGCCTCACGGCCGTCTCCCGGGCGATCAGCTCTGAAAGCTCGCGGTTCTCCTGGATGACCATCTCCCGGCAGGAAACCGTCTCCTCCTGTTCGGCGAAGGCTTTCAGCTCGGACCGAGCCGCGGCGGAGAGGCCTCACGTGATGGAGTGCTTGAGAAAAAGGACCGGCCCCTCACGGCTTTCCTCGAGGGCCCGGCGATAATCTTCTTCGCTGCCGCAATGTCTGAGCATTCCGCGTCCTTCCCGGTGAGCGATACCTTTCGGGCTGGCGAGATAGTATCATAGACCCGTGAGGTGGGGAACAAATCCGCCCCGACGATGTCTCTATCACCAGGTGTTCACGAGAATCGGAATCGGAATCGTGTCGGGAAGGGAGCAATAATGAAGGCGAAGATCCTGGCGGCCGTAGCGATGGCAGCTTTGCTTGTGGCGGCCCTTTCGGGAGAGTCGCTTCCGGGGCGCGAGTCCTCCACCGGGACGACGCGGGAGAGGGCACAGCAGCTTTACAGCGACGGCAACTACGGGGAAGCGTTCCTCATCTACGAAAAACTCGTCCTCGATCCCCGGAGCAGCCCGCTTCTCGTCGGCGGGGATCTCGATCAGGCCGTCGCCTGCCTGCAGAACCTCAACAGGATCAACGAGACGGACCTCCTCAGAGAGGGGGCAGTGAAGTCTCATCCCGGGAACTGGCGCCTCCTCTGGCGGGCGGCGGAGAGCTACTTCAGCGCCAACCACTACGGGTACATCGTGGCGGGTGAGTTCCGCCGAGGACAGCACCGCGGGGGCGGGCGCTACGTCAACAGCTTCGAGCGCGACCGGGTCCGGGCCCTGCAGCTCATGGAGGAGGCCCGCGGCGCGCTGGAAGACGAGCCGGTGGCGGCGGCCCTGGCGGAGTTTCACCTGCGCTACGCCGGGATGCTCATGGGTTACCGCGGGTACGGCGGGGCCTGGCGCATGCAGTACCTGACGTCCCTCACCGAACTGCCGGAGTTCGAGGAGGGGTACGGATACTACGGAAGCGGCGATGCGCGCGCCGCGCCGGTCGGGCCCGACGGGGAGCCGGTTTTCCACCACGTGCCGGCATCGTGGGAGAGCGCCGTCAGCGACGGTGAAAGGTGGCGCTGGATGCTCCTGAGCGCGGCGCAAATAAACCCCGGCGTCAGCGGCCGGGTGAGGTGGGAGATCGCCTCCTTCCTGCACCAGCAGTTCGGTGTGCAGACGATGTCGGCTTACGGGGCCTGGTTGAAGTCCGGCGACAGGGGAGACGCCGGAGAGACGGGGGAGGGGGCCTGGAGCCTGCACACCCTGGGTGACGACGAGACCATCGCCCGCCTGGCCACGGGAGCGCGCCGGCTGCGGCTGCCGGAGGAGTTCGCCTTTATCCGCATATTCAGGGACCTCTCCGACGACACCCGCGGCGGGTACGGTGAAGCCGCCCTCGATCGGCTGGCGCAGATCTTCGAGAACCGGCGGCAGTACGAGAAAGCCGCCGGCATGTGGCGTCGAAGCCTGGGGGAGCACGGGGACTCCGGGGGCCGGAGAAAGCGGCGGCGGATCGATCAGATCACCGGCAGCTGGGGTCACTTCGAGCCGGTCATGACGCACCCGGCAGGGCAGGGGGCGTCGGTGGAGTACCGCTACCGCAACGGCCGCCGGGTTTCCTTCGAGGCCCACGAGATCAAGGTCGAAAAACTTCTCGATGACGTGAAGAAATACCTGCGCTCCAACCCGCGCCGGCTGGAGAGCGAGAGGGTGGACGTGTCCCGGATCGGGTACCGGCTGGTGAAGAACGACGAGTCCCGGTACCTGGGCCGCCGGGTCGCCGGATGGGACCTCGATCTCGATCCGCCGCCGGGCCACTTCGACAGGCGCGTCACTGTTTCCACCCCGCTGCAGCGGGCCGGCGCCTACCTGCTCACGGCCGCCATGGAGGGAGGGAACACCAGCAGAATAGTCCTGTGGGTCAGCGACACCGTAATCGTCCGCAAGCGCCTGGACGGTGGGGACTGGTTCTTCGTCGCCGACGCCGTCACCGGGGAGCCCCTCCCGGGGATGAACGTCGAGTTCTTCGGCTACGACCAGGAGAGGACGGACTGGCAGAAGATCGTCGGTCGGCGCTACAACGTCAACACCACGGCCTTCGCCTACCGTACCGACGGCAACGGACAGATCGTCCCCAACCCGAGGGACTTCAACAACGAGTTCAGGTGGCTCATCACCGCAACGGGAGACGGCCGGCTGGCCTACCTCGGCTGGAGCGGTGTCTGGCAGGGACGCCGCTACGACAGGGAGTACGACGAGCGCAAGACGTACCTCATCACGGACCGGCCCGTCTACCGGCCGGACCAGGAGGTGCGGTTCAAGCTCTGGGTCCGCCACGCACGGTATGACCAGGAGAGTGTCTCCACCTTCGCCGACCGCAGCTTCACCGTCAGAATAGACAATCCCAGGAACGAGAAGGTTTACGAGAAGTCCTTCCGTGCCGACCGGTGGGGCGGGATCGACGGCGGCTACGTCCTCCCCGCGGACGCCGCGTTGGGGATGTACCGGATCGCCATCCCCGGCTACGGAGGAGGCTCCTTCCGGGTCGAGGAGTACAAGAAGCCGGAGTTCGAGGTGACTGTCGAGGGACCGGCGGAACCGGTCATGCTCGGCGAGAAGGTGACCGCCCGAGTGGAGGCGAGGTACTACTTCGGGGCCCCCGTGGCGGAAGCGACGGTAAAGTACAAGGTGCTGCGCACCGCCCACGAGGCGCGCTGGTACCCGGAGGGCCGGTGGGACTGGTTCTACGGGCCCGGGTACGGGTGGTTTGCGGCGGACTACCCGTGGTACCCGCGGTGGGACCAGTGGGGAGTCGAGAGACCCCGACCCTGGTGGTGGCCGTCCCGGACGGCCCCCCCGGAGGTGGTGGCCGAGGCGGAGGTTCCCATCGGAGCGGACGGCGGCGTGAGCGTCGAGATCGACACTTCCTTCGCCAAAGAAATACACGGCGACACCGATCACCGCTACGAGATCGTCGTGGAGGTCACGGACAGATCGCGTCGGACCATCGTCGGCCGGGGCCGGGTGCTGGTGGCGAGGAGGCCCTTCAAGGTCTACGCCTGGGTGGACCGGGGGCACTACCGCGTGGGCGACGTCGTGCGGGCGGGCTTTTCCGCCCGGACCATCGACCGCAAGCCGGTGCGGGGATCGGGTCTTGTCGACCTCTACCGGGTGAGCTACGACAACGGGGAGCCGGTGGAGACCCCGGTCCGGCAGTGGGAGCTCGACACGGACGACGAGGGCAAG
>JAUWCW010000313.1 GCA_030609125.1 Candidatus Rokuibacteriota bacterium | reverse complement strand
AAAAGCGGCGAAGACCCTTACCGCTCCCCGCTCCGCCAGGGCCGCAACGGCGAGAATCATCAGGACCGTCGACACCTCTCTTGCCATCTCGACGAGCAGGTCCGCCGGGGCCCAGACCCGAAGGGGAAAGAGAGCCAGCGGGTTGTCGGGATAGTGGATGCGCCTCAGATATACGACCACCGCGGCCTCCATAAATCCCATGGCGACTGCGTAGGCTGAAAGCCATGCGAGCCTTCGGGACCTCTCATTCACGCCGGCTTTCTCCCCCGGCACGCGCTGCTTCCCGCGCACGCTCAACTACCTTCTCCAGGTCCCAGTCGACTGTCAGCTCCAGCAGGCGCCCTTCCCTGTCCTCGAAGCGGATCCACTTTTTCTCGATACCGTGATACAGCAGGTCGACGGTGATCTGCACATCATGACGGCAGTACTCCTCCACCAGGTCGAGTCTCCCCTCCCGCACCCAGCGGAGCGACTGGAGTCCGTCGGCGCTCTTGGAGGTCCCGAGGGTCTTTTCCGCCAGGTGTGCCAGGGAAAGCCGGAAGCCCAGTCTCCTGCGAACGTCCTGAAGGATGTCGAACGTCGCCACCCCGGCGAGTGACCCGTTGTCGTAAGCCGCCAGGACGCGGTAGTCGAAGCCCACGGTATTGAACCCCACTACCAGGTCCGCCCCGGCCATTTCCCTCAGCAGCTCCTGCGCCTGGTCCTCAAAGAACGTCGTGAAGCCCTGCGTGGAGCTGTCCCAGACCACCGCCAGCGCCATGCCCATGAGGTGGGCGTTTCCCCATCCTCCCACGTCATCGGCGCCGCGGAGGGTCTCGATGTCCAGAACGAGCACCCGCGGACCCTCCGGAGCGGCCGGCGGTTCCTCCTCGCGCTCCAGCGGAGCGGGGCACTCGTCCCGGCCGGCCGAGACACTGCGGTCGGCGATGAACTCCCGTGCCTCGGGTCTGTCCAGAAGGAGGCCGAGCACCATGACCGCCGCCTCCTTGTCGAGGGGAACGTTGCCGCTGCCGCACTTGGAGGAATAGATGCAGGACGGACACCCCTCCTCGCAGTCGCATTCCGCGATGAGGGACCACGTTTTCTCGAGAAGCTCGTCCACCCGGGCGTAGCTCTGCTCGCACAGGCCCACCCCTCCCGGGTAGCCGTCGTAGAAAAAGACCGCCCCCTTGGCCACCTGCGGGTGGAGGGGAATGCTTATCCCCCCCACGTCGTCCGGCTCGCAGAGGGCGAAAAGAGGAAAGAGAGCGATGGCGGCATGCTCAAGGGCGTGTATCCCTCCCATGTAGTTCAGCCCCCGGCGGGCCAGTGCTTTCGGCACGAACTCATCGATCTCTATCCAGAAGCCGACGGTTTCAAAGACCGACGGAGGCAGATCCAGCTCGTGAGTCGAGATCCTCTCGCCGGAGGCGAGGCGCTTTTTCTCGTACCCCGTCACCTTTTCGGTCACTTTGAGATCTCCCAGGCGGGCAACGAAGTTGCGCACCAGCCGGCTCCGCCCGACTCTGAGGATCTCTGTCGTTTTCTCACGCCGTGCCTGCGTGTAGTAGCCGACCCGGACGGGCCTGGCCCACAGATTCTTCTTCTCGAGGTCAAGGTGCGTCACCTCGTACTGGACGGACCGGTGAAGGTAGACCGCTCCCCGGTGCCCTTCGCTGTAGACGCGATGACCGTCAAGGCTGCCGACTATCCGGGGCTTCACCCCCGGCGAGGGACGGCCCGGCCCTTCCCGGTCCTCGAAAATCGTGAATCTCTCACCGATCCCACGGATGCTGACGTCCCGGTGGGGGAACCTCCCGGGGCAGCGCCAGGCGTCCTCCCCGACGATGCGGACGAGCCTTCCTTCGCTCTCGAGCTCGGCCAGCGCCCTCTTGCCCCCCATCGCAGCGAGCCACTCCTCCCCAGCTTCGAGGGGCAGCTCGGCGGCGGCGCACGTCATCTGGGCCTTCAGGATCGGCAGGTTACCCGGATCGACCACCGCGGGCTCGAAACCGGAGTCGAAGAAAGCCTGGGGGTTTCGCATGAAATACTGGTCCAGCGCGTCTTCGCCGGCAACGACTATGATCAGGGACTCCCGATCCTGCCTGCCCACGCGCCCCCCCCGCTGCCACGTGGTGGTTATCGTCCCCGGGTATCCCACCAGGACGCAGACGTCCAGCACCCCGATGTCAATGCCCGCCTCCAGGGCGGAAGTGCTCACCACGGCCTTGAGCTCCCCGGAGAAAAGAGATTTTTCGATATCTCTCCTCTCCTCCGGCAGGTAGCCCGCCCGGTAGGCGCCGATGCACTTCCTCAACTCCGGCCTGCCCTGGACGGTCCAGGTGTATATGAGCTCCGTCACCCGTCGTGATTTGGTGAAGACAATGGTGGCCAGGTCCTCCTTCACCGCCCGGCGCAGAATCCTCGCCGCCAGGGTGGATGGCGCCAGCCGCCGGGGATTGACGAAGAGCACGTGCCGCCTCGCCTCGGGGGCGCCGCTGCCGTCGACGACGGAGACGCTTCGCCCCACGAGCTTCGACACCAGCTCCCCCGGGTTGGCGACGGTGGCCGAGCAGGCGATGATCCGCGGCCGGGACCCGTAGTGCGCGGCGACCCGGAGAAGCCTGCGCAGCACGCCGGCCACGTGCGAGCCGAAAACACCGCGGTAGGTGTGAACCTCGTCGAGGACGACGTACTCCAGGCCCTGGAAAAACCGCTCCCATTTCTCGTGGTGAGCGAGAATCCCCATGTGAAGCATGTCGGGGTTGGTGATGAGGACACGGGGCGGGCTCCGGCGGATTCGAGCCCGGTGGTGCGCGGACGTGTCCCCGTCGTAGATCTCCGCCCTCACCTTCTCTCCCAGGCCGCAGGCGTCGGCAAGTTCCCGCAGGGATCCCAGCTGGTCCTGCTCCAGGGCCTTCATCGGAAAGAGGTAGAGTGCCCGCGAGGAGCTTCCCTTTCCCGCCTTCTCCAGCACGGGCAGGTTGAAGCAGAGGGTCTTCCCCGAAGCGGTGGGAGTGACGACCACCACGTCCTCACCGTCCAGGGCCCTGCCGACCGCTTCCGACTGATGGGAGTAGAGCCGCGCAACTCCGGTCCTCTTCAGACCATTCCTCACCGCCTCTC
>JAUWCW010000151.1 GCA_030609125.1 Candidatus Rokuibacteriota bacterium | reverse complement strand
CCGGTGCCGACAAAAGCCTGCATGCTCTCGATGGTGTTCCGCACCTTCTCGCTGTCGATTCCGGCGGTCTCTATGGCCTTTACCAGGATCAGGAGCGCGTCGGAGGCGTGGCCTCCGAAGGTGCTGGCGGCTTCACCGTACTTGGACTCGTAATCGCTCTTGTACTTGACGAGAACCGCCTTGTGGGGGTCGCCGTCGGGAAGAACATCACTCACGAGAAGCCTGCCGGCGGGGAAAATGATCCCTTCCGCCGCCGCACCCGCGGCTTCCACGTACTTGATGTTCCCGAAACCGTGGCTCTGAAAGAGCGGCACGTCGAGGCCTATCTGCTTCATGTTCTTCGGCACGATGGCCTGGGCGGGAACGATGGACCAGTTGACGACGGCCTCAACTCCAGCGCCCTTGAGCTTGGTCACCACCGCCGTCAGGTCGGTGGCCTTCTTGTCGTAGACTTCAGCGGCGACGACGGTAAGGCCGAACTCGGGAGCGAGGGTCTTGAGCTGCCCCATGCCGGCCTTGCCGAAGCCGGTGTTGCCCGCCACGAGACCGATCTTCTTGATGCCCATCTTCTGCATCTGCATGTAGATCTTCTTAACCGCAAAGGAGTCCTTCTGCGGGGTCTTGAAAACGTACTTGGCCACAGGGTTGACGATGACTTCGGCCGCCGCGCAGGAGAGGAGAATCGTCTTGCCCTCTTCCATGATGGCCTTGATCTTCATCGTCTCGCCGCTGGTGGACGGTCCGAGGATCGCAAAGACCTTTTCTTCCTCGATGAGCTGCTTGGCGAAGGAGATGGCCTTCTCGGGGTTGGCCCCGGAATCCTTTATTATGAGCTCGATCTGCCTGCCCTGCACACCGCCCTTGCTGTTGATCTCGCCCACGAGCATCTCCAGAGTCTTCGACTCCGGGGCTCCCAGGAAAGACGCCGGTCCCGTCACGGCAAGAATGGCGCCTACCTTGATCGTGTCCGCTGCCAGAACCGGTGAAGCCATGAGTGCCAGCACACAGAGCGCGGCAACGACTATTCTCGAAACTTTCATTGTCCCCTCCTCACTGCGGTTTTCATTGACCATGTGATCATTCGCCGGCTTCGCTTCACCGGCACCCGAAATGCTGCCTTGTCCCTCCTTTCGCTGGAGAATGCTGCTGCTCGTATTCTCTAAAGGGCGTAGACCTTCTCGGCGGCCATGATGGCGACACCGCTTCTCCGAAGGATCGCTATGGCCTTGTCGGGCTCATCGAAGCGGAAGATGACCACCGCATCGTCACCGCTCTTCTCCACGAAGGCGTACATATATTCCACGTTGATGCCTTCCTCGCCAAGGGAGTCGAGTATTCCCGAGAGCCCCCCCGGGCGATCGGGAACCTCAACGGCCACGACTTCCGTCGTCCCCACGGTGAAGCCCGCCTTCTTGAGGACCTCCAGGGCGCGGGCCTTGTCGCTCACGATGAGCCTGAGGATGCCGAAGTCGGTGGTGTCCGCCAGCGTGAGGGCCCGGATGTTGACGCCTCCGTCACCGAGCAGCCTGGTGACTTCAGCCAGACGTCCCGACTTGTTTTCGAGGAAAATGGAAATCTGTTCGACTTTCACGACCGAGCTCCTCCCGCTATTGCCTGGGTCTGTTGTCGACCACCCGCTTGGCCTTCCCCTCGCTCCTCTGGATGCCCTTGGGCTCCACGAGCTTGACCTTGCACGTGACAGCGCAGTACTCCTTGATGTCCGTCTCTATCCTTTTTCCAAGGTGCTCGAGGTTCTTCACCTCGTCGCTGAAGACTTTTTCCGTCACCTCGACCTGAACCTCGAGCGTGTCGAGTTGACCGAGCCTGTCGAGGACCAGCTGGTAATGGGGCTCGAGCCCTTCAATACCCATCAGCACGCTTTCAACCTGTGACGGGAATACGTTCACCCCACGAATGATGAGCATGTCGTCGCTCCGGCCGGTGACGCGCTGCATGCGGACCATAGTCCTGCCACAGACACAGGTCTCGGCGTCGAGGGAGGTTATGTCTCTCGTCCGGTAGCGGATAACCGGGAACGCCTCCTTGGTGATGGTGGTGAAAACCAGCTCTCCCCTCTCACCGTACGGAAGCTGCTCCCCCGTCTCGGGATCGATGATCTCGGCAATGAAGTGGTCTTCGAAGATGTGAGAGCCTCGCTTGCCCTCGACACACTCCTGGGCGACGCCCGGCCCCATCACCTCGGAAAGTCCGTATATGTCCACGGCGTCGATGTCGAGCTTGCGCTCGATCTCCTCGCGCATCTTCTCCGACCAGGGCTCGGCGCCGAAGATTCCGACCTTGAGCTTCAGCGATGAGGGATCGACCTTCATCTCCTCCATGACCTCCGCCAGGTTCAGCGCGTAGGAGGGAGTGCACGTGAGCACCGTCCCTCCAAAGTCCTGAAGGATCATGATCTGGCGCTTGGTGAGGCCGCCGGAAATCGGGATGACCGTGGCCCCGAGCTTTTCCGCTCCGTAGTGGACCCCGAGCCCTCCCGTGAAGAGACCGTACCCGTAGGCGTTGTGGACGATGTCCCCTTTTCCCGCGCCGGCGCAGGCCAGCGTTCGGGCCATGAGCTCCGCCCAGGTGTCGATGTCGCGAAGAGTGTAACCCACCACCGTCATCTTCCCCGTGGTCCCGGAGGAGGCGTGGATGCGCGCCACCTTGTCCATGGGAACGGCGAAGAGACCGAAGGGGTAGTGGTCCCGCAGGTCCTGCTTGTTCGTGAAGGGAATCTTTGAGATGTCTTCAACGGACTTGATGTCGTCAGGCTTCAGGCCGGCTTCACGGAACTTCTGCCGGTAGAAGGGGACGGAGGACTCCACGTGCCGCAGGGTGGTCCGCAGTCTTTCCGCCTGGAGGTCGGCCAGCTCCGAGCGGGGCAAAAACTCGAGTTTCTGGTTCTGTACCATGAACTTATCTCCCGGATGCCGCCTTCAGAGACGAAGAAGAACGCCCCTGGAACCACACGCCGGGGCAGACTCAACCATCCAATTTCACAGGAATTTTTATCATAACCTTTGACGTGTGCTCCTGTCAACCAGACACTTCCGCCGCGGCGGGGGAGAAAGTCCCGGTCGCGAAACGGCTGGACGCGGTCCGTTGCTGAACCGCGTCTTGTCCCAATCGTCTCCGGGACCTACTGGATGGCCTTCTTGAAATCCTTGCTGGCCGAGAACTTGGGGGCCTTGGAGGCCGCGATGTCGATGGTTTCCCCCGTCTGGGGGTTCCTCCCCTTCCGCGCCGCCCTCCTTGATACCGAGAAGGTGCCGAAACCTACGAGGGTCACCTTTTCCTCTTTCTTCAGGGCGCCCTTGATGCCCTCAAGCAACGCGTTGAGCGCCGCCTCAGCCTTGGCCTTGTTGAGTTCCGCACCCTCTGCGACCAGTTCCACGAGATCCTTCTTGTTCATGTAAACTCCTCCTATCACCCTTAACCGCTTAACAGCCGACACTACTTCGAAATCTGTATATCAGAGAGGTTTTTCCCTTGTCAAGCCTTTCACTCCACCCTGACTGTGCTTCCTGCCGGGTTCTGCGCCACTCCAGCCTGCTCAACTTATCCTGCGCCTCCTGCCGAGTTCGAAGGCCTTCATGTTCGCGTCGAGGTATTTCGCGGGAACATGGTTGCGCAAAGCTTGCCCCCAGATCTCCTCCGTGAAGGGCATCAGCCGCGAGAGAACACCGAGGATAACGGAGTTCACGGCGCGCTGGTTCCCGGCTCTGGCGGCCAGGCCCAGGCCGTCGATGATTTTGCACCGAAGGCCGGCGCTGCGGATCTTCCGCTCGATTCCGGCGGGGTATTTCTCCCGCCCCGAACTCACGGGCAGCGGAAGTATCTCCTGGTCATTGACGAGGACCCACGACGAGGCCCGGAGGTGATCCAGGTACCGGAGCGTTTCAAGCTTCTCGAAAGAGATGAGAAATTCCGCCTCCCCCCTGGGGATCAGCGGCGAGTGGACCTTCTTTCCGAAACGCAGGTGGGAAACAACGCTCCCCCCCCTCTGGGCCATGCCGTGAACCTCGCTCTTCTTCACCTCCAGGCCGGAGAGGACCGCCACCTCCGCCAGCACCTCGCCCGCGAGGAGCACCCCCTGCCCTCCTACGCCGACGACGAGGACATTCACCGTCCTGCCGTTATCCGTTGCCGCCGAGACTGTCATCGTCCTCCCTCCGCGATGGCGCCCCGTGTGCAGACCTCGGCGCAGAGGTCGCAGCCGTAGCACGTGGAGGGATCTATTTTCACTTTTGCCCGCTTCCCCGGCCCCGCCAGGGACAGACAGGGGCAGGAGATCATGAGACAGCGCCGGCAGCCGTCACAGAGCCCCTCGTCAACCCTGTAGGGCCTTGCCATGGGCTTTCTTTCCAGCAGAACGCACGCACCGTGATTGACTATGAGTCCCGGCCCGGCCTTCCTGAGCATGCGGTCCAGCGTGCGGTCGATCCGGCCGTAGTCGTAGGCGTCTATCTCCGCAACGTTCCTGATGCCGAGCCCCTTGCCGATGGCGGCAATGCTCATCCGCGGCACCTCCTTACCGGCTATCGTCCTGCCGCTCCCGGGATTGTCCTGCCGCCCCGTCATGGCGGTGGTACGGTTGTCGAGCACTATGGTCAGTGTTTCAGCACCGTTGTACACAAGGTCCGCCAGCGGAGTGATGCCGGAATGATAGAAGGTCGAGTCCCCTATGACCGCCGCCACGCGCTTGCGCTCTCCGGCGGGCTTGAGGATTATCTCCATCCCGTGCGCGGTGCCGATGCTCGCCCCCATGCAGAGGCAGGTGTGAAGAGCGGACAGGGGCGGGATCGACGCCAGCGTGTAGCAGCCTATGTCTCCGGTCACGAAGACGCCTTTCTTCTTCAGGAGACTGAAGATCCCGCGATGCGGACAGCCCGGGCAGAGAACCGGCGGCCGTGCCGGCAGACCCTCGGGAACGGGGGGAGCCGCGGCCCGGCGCTTCTTCCCCCAGGCGTTGCGAACGAGGTCCGGTGTCAGTTCCCCGGTGAGAGACCGTTTCTCCGCGCCCGTCACCTCGATGCCCCAGGAGCGTATCTGCTCTTCCAGGAAGGGATCCAGGTCCTCCGCCACGATGACGCGCCGGTACCGCCGGACGAAATCGGCGATGAGCTCCTGCGGCAGAGGATAGACCATTCCCAGTTTCAGGAAACCGGCCCGGGGGAAGACCTCCCTGGCGTGTTGGTAGACCACTCCGGCGGTGATGATCCCCAGGCCCCTGTCTGCGCCGGGTATTTCAAAGTTGATCCCGGAACTCTCGGCGTACTGCCGGAGCTTCAGAATTCTCTTCTCGAGAAGCACGTGGCGCCGGCGACCGAATTCAGGGACCATGACGAGTTTCTGGGGATCTTTCTTGAGAAAGCCCACCACGCTGCGGACCTCTTTGTCCGCCAGGCGAACGATGCTCTTGGAATGCGAGATCCTCGTTGTCGTCCGGAGGAGGAAGGGGGTGTCGTACTCCTCGCTGAGCCCGAAGGCGAGGCGGGTGAAATCCTTTGCCTCCCGGCTGTCGGAGGGCTCCAGCATGGGCACCTTTGCGGCTCTGGCGTAGTGCCGGTTGTCCTGCTCGTTCTGGCTCGAGAACTGCTGCGGA
>JAUWCW010000242.1 GCA_030609125.1 Candidatus Rokuibacteriota bacterium | reverse complement strand
CCGCCCCGGTGAAGAGGTGAGACGATGAACTCCATCGATCCGGGAACCCTATTCTTCGCGGCCATCTTCACCAACAACATCCTGCTTACCAACTTTCTCGGCCTCTGCCCCTACCTGGCCATCTCCCGTGACCTGCGATCGGCGTCGGGCCTGGGGGTGGCGGTGGTCTTCGTCATGAGCTGCACCGCCGTTCTCAACCACCTGATCTACCACCACATCCTGGTTCCGTACGACCTGGAGCACTTTCGCTACATCGTCTTCATCATTGTCATCGCCTCCTTCGTGCAGCTGGTGGAGATGACCGTGGAGCGCTACTTCCCGGCGCTCTACATGGTCCTCGGCATCTTCCTGCCCCTCATCACGGTGAACTGCGCCATCCTGGGAGCGTCGCTTTTCATGGTCATCAGGGAGTACACCCTCGTCCAGGCGGCGGTCTACGGGGCGGGGAGCGGGATCGGCTGGATGCTGGCCATCTCCCTGGTGGGGGCCATCAGGGAGAAGATCGAGAAGTCGGGCGGCCTCCCGAAGGGGCTGGAGGGCCCGGCCATCACGCTCATCATCACCGGCATGCTCTCCCTCGCCTTCATCGCCTTCAGCGGAATGATCCAGATCCAGTAGGGGGGAGAAGATGGGGCCTCTCGTCACGGGACTTCTGATCATCAGCGCCATCGCCGCCCTCCTGGCTCTGCTGCTGGAGCTGGCCGACTCGTACATCGCCGACTACGGCACCCGGTCGATCTCCATCAACGACGAAAAGCGGCTCGAGGTCCAGGGAGGCCGGCCCATCCTGACCACCCTCGGCGACGAGGGGATTTTCATCCCCTCCGCCTGCGGCGGGAAGGGGACGTGCGGGTACTGCAAGGTGAAGGTCCTCGAGGGGGGCGGACCGGTCCTTCCCACGGAGAAGCCCTGCCTCTCGGCGGATGAGCTTGCCGGGAACGTGCGGCTCGCCTGCCAGGTCAAGATCAAGGAAGACCTCCGCCTCGAAATGCCCCGAGAATATTTCCTGATCAAGGAGTATACTATTTTAGTGGAGAAGATCGTGGAGCTGACGACCGCCATCAAGTGCCTCACCCTGAAGATCCTCACGCCGGAAGAGGGGATCACCTTCATTCCCGGACAGTACCTCCAGCTGGAGGTGCCCAGCTACGAGCTGAGCCCGGAGCCGGAGTTCCGGGCCTACTCGCTCGCCTCCGACGCGACGGACCATCGCCGGGTGGAGCTGCTGATCGGCAAGGTGGAAGGCGGGCTCGTCTCGACCTACGTGCATGACTTTCTCAAAGAGGGGGACGCACTCATCTCCCGGGGCCCCTTCGGGGACTTTCACCTCATCGACTCGGACCGGGAAATCCTCTTCATCGCCGGCGGCACGGGCCTGGCGCCCATCCTCTCCCTCCTGCACCAGATCGAGCGCGAGGGCATTACGCGCAAGGCGACGCTCTATTTCGGCGCCCGGACGACGGCGGACCTGTACTACATGGACGAGCTGAAGGGGTTCGAGGAGAGACTGCCGGACTTCACCTTCATTCCCGCCCTCTCGCGGCCGACTCCCGAGATGCATTGGACCGGCGAGACGGGGCGGGTCACGAAGCTCATCGAGAGGAACGTCCCCGACAACGCCCCCCTGGATGCCCACATCTGCGGCGCCCCCGCGATGGTGAAGGCCTGCGTGGATTTGCTGGAAAAGAAGGGGATCCCCGCCGGCAACATCGCCTTTGACAAATTCGAGTGACCGGAAATGATGAAGCGCCTGCGTGACGCCGTCTATCTTCTCCCGGCCGCCCTCGCCGCGGCCGCGCTCCTGTGCCCCGGCCCGTGCGTCACGGAAGCCGCCGCCGCGACGGAGAAGATCGGCAGGTTCCACAGCAGCATCACCGTCAACCCCGATGCGAGCCTGACCGTGACCGAAACCATAACCGTCACCGCCGCGGGACAGAAGATCAAGCGCGGCATCTTCCGAACCTTCCCCACGAGGTACCGCAACCGGTTCGGAGCCTCGGTCACCGTGCCGTTCGAGGTGCTGGAAGTTACCAGGGACGGCCGGCCCGAGTCCTGGCACACGAAGAGCGAGTCGAACGGGATAAAGGTCTACATCGGCCGGAGCAATGTCCTGATCGACCCGGGGGAGTACACCTACACCCTCACCTACCGCACGGACCGGCAGGTCGGCTACTTCGACGGCTACGACGAGCTCTACTGGAACGTCACCGGCAACGACTGGGACTTCGCCATCGATGTGGTCGTCGCGGAGGTGAACCTTCCGCCTCAGGCGGAGGCTCTTGAAACGGCCGCCTACACGGGACGCAAGGGGGCAAAAGGCAAAGACTTCACGATCCGGCGAAAACCCGAAGGGGGAGTCACTTTCTCCACCACCCGCGGACTGATGCCCCGCGAGGGACTCACGGTGGCTGTGTCGTGGCCGAAAGGCTTCGTCACGGAGCCGGATCGCAAGGAGCGGGCAGCGGGCTTCCTGCGGGACAACAGGAACGCCGCGGCGGCCCTGGCGGGGCTGCTTGCCCTTCTCGTCTACTACGCCTCCTCCTGGCTGCGGGTCGGCCGGGACCCGCCTGAGGGCGCGATCGTCCCCCTCTACGAGCCGCCGGAGGGGTACTCGCCCGCGGCGGTGCGCTACACCATGCGCATGGGCTACAGCGACCGGGCCTTCGCCGCCGCCGTGGTCTCCATGGCCGTCAAGGGCTATGTCGCCATCGAGGACGACGGCGGCTCGTTCACCCTGAGCCGGACGGAGGCTGACGATTCGGTGCTTTCCGCGGGGGAGAAGAAGATAGCGAAAACGCTCTTCAGCGGGAGCGCAAGAATCGAGCTCAAGAGGAGGAACCACGAGAAGATAAAGAGCGCCATAGACGCCCTGAAGAAGAGCCTGCGGGCGGACTTCGAGAGGCTCAACTTCAGGCGCAACGGGAAGCTGATCATCCCCGGGATCGTCATCACGCTCCTCACGCTGGCGGCAGTGGTGGTGACCGCCCGAGAGATCGAGGGCGCGCTCTTCATCACCTTCTGGCTCACCTTCTGGACCCTGGGCTGCTACGCCCTCTTCTCCCGGGTGGTGAGGGCCTGGAGGGCCGGGTTCGCCGGCGCCGTCCTTATCACCTTCTTCGCCCTTCCGTTTTTCGCCGGCGAGGTGGGCGGTCTCTTCATGTTCTCCCAGGCAACTTCCGCCGCCGCGGCGGTGCTGATCCTGCTCGTCATCGTCACCAACCTTGTCTTCATGGACCTGCTGAAGGCGCCGACCCTGCACGGCCGCCGCATCATGGACAGGATAGAGGGTTTTCGGACGTACCTCGCCGCTGCCGAGGGGGACCGGATGGACCGCCTCAACCCGCCGGAGAAGACGCCCGGGCTCTTCGAGAAGTACCTGCCCTACGCCCTCGCCCTGGACGTGGAAAACGCCTGGTGCGAGAAATTAAGCGATGTGCTATCCAGAGCGGCGGAGGGCGGCGAGTACCGGCCCGTCTGGTACTCGGGCGGACGCTGGGACAGTTTCAGCACCCGGGGGATGGCGTCGAGCCTCGGCTCGGCCTTCGCCGGCGCCATCTCTTCCTCATCCACCGCCCCCGGCTCCAGTTCCGGCAGCGGGGGAGGGGGATCGTCCGGAGGCGGCGGGGGAGGCGGCGGGGGAGGCGGCTGGTAGGTGTTCCCCACCGAACGGGGCTCCTTCGCCGCCGGTTCAGTCGGCCTGTTCACCCCCGGCGGCGCTCAGAAGCCTCATGATCCGTGTCCGCAGCTCACCGATGCGGAACGGCTTGGTGATGAAGTCCGAACAGCCCGCTTCCCGGGCCGCCTTCTCGTCGTATACCGTTGTCCGTGCCGTGAGGGCGATGACGGGAACGTCCTCCAGCCCGGGACTGCTGCGTATGGCCCGCGTGGCCTCGAAGCCGTTCACCCTGGGGAGCATGATGTCCATGACGATCAGGTCCGGGCGCTGCTGCCGGGCAATCTCCACCGC
>JAUWCW010000116.1 GCA_030609125.1 Candidatus Rokuibacteriota bacterium | reverse complement strand
ACGGTGGCGCTCACGGTGCCGTCCTCGGCCTGGGGGAGGATCATGATGAACCTCCCCTCGTCCATCGCGGCGATGATATCGTACTCGCGGAGGGAGCTCTCGATGGCCTCCACCACTTTCCTCATCATTTTCTGAAATTGGTTTCTGGACTTGAGACTCTCGCCGTTCTGGCGCAGGTTCGTCTCGCAGGTGAGGATGACCATCTTGCTGTCAAACCGCCGGGCTCGACTTATCTCGGCCCGGAGCCGCGATTCGAACTGCCTCATGTTCGGCAGCCCCGTCATTTCGTCCCGCTCCTGAATCCCACACACCCGGTCATGGTCCATGGCTTCGACTATTGCCGTCTCGACATACTTCGACAGTCGGGCCATGTCCCCCAGGTCCCTTTCCGTAAAATACGGCGGCGTGAAGGTGTTGCCGGTGCTCTTGTTGAAGATGGTCATCGTCCCGACGATGTCCCCTTGCGCCTTGAGCGGATGACAGATGAGAGTCCGAACCAGGCCGGCATATTCCTTCAGGTCTTCTCTTCGGGAAAGGTCCCTCACCAGCACGGGCTTTCCTCTCTCCACGACCTCCCGGTTGACGAGGAGGTCAAGGCTCAGCACGTTTTTCCGCAACTCCGGATCGGAGAGACCGTAGCAGTCGCCGGGGACGTAGCCGTCGGTTGCCTCGTCATAGGTTCGGATGATGCAGCTTCCAGCGCCCATGATGAGAGACATCACCGCCGTGGAGATCTTGAGCAGTTCGGAAAGATCCTTGTGCGACACGAGGGTGATTCCGGCCTCGTTGATGGCGGAGACCTTGGCCATCAGCATCGACTGCTCCGCCTCGCTCCTGGCCTTGCCGACAATGCCGGAGAGCTGCTTGACCGCTCTGCGCGCCACGTCAAGCTGGATCACCCCGAGACTCTTCGGCGCCACATGCTCTATGGTCACGACCCCCAGAATGACCTCTTCCTCCCGCATGGGAAACACATGGTAGCCCGCCCCCATGGAGCTCCCCTCCGGGCGCTTGATCTCCTGCAGAGACACCGTCCGTCTCTCGTGGATGGCGAGCGAGGGGATCGTGCCGGCGGCGGCGAACCGGAACGCCTTCGCCTCAGAGCTGACTGTCCGACTGGTGCTCTTGAGAAAGAGCTCTTCCGCCTCCGGCTCGTAAAGATACACCGATACCGATGCGTTCTCCAGAAAGTCAGACAGCTGCCCGGTAAAACGGCGGACCTTGAGATCCACAGCTTCAGCCGACTCCAGAATCCGGCTGACCTCGGATTCGAAAGCTACCCTGCTCTTCCGTGCCATGGGGACTATGTAAGCGCACGTGCAGGGGGCTGTCAAGGCTGAAGCCGCCTTGCCTCAAATAGAATCAGCCGCGACAGGCCGCGGGACGGACGAGGCCGGGGGTAGGGGCGCCATTTGCGGAGAGACCAAGGGCCCGGCGCGTGGGGGCCCTCAGGGCTCGCACGTGAGATGGCAGACCCCCGTCGGGGTTTCCACGGCGTAGGGAAAGTATTTTCTCTTGAACCAGACCGCCACGTTCACCAGCCCGATGAGAACGGGCACTTCCACCAGCGGGCCGACCACGGCGGCGAAAGCCTGGCCGGAGTCCAGCCCGAAGACCGCCACCGCCACCGCTATGGCGAGCTCGAAGTTGTTCGAGGCGGCGGTGAAGCTCAGGGTCGTCGACTGCTCGTAGGTCGCCCCGGCCTTCATGGAGAGCCGGAAAGAGACGAAGAACATCGCCACGAAGTAGATGCAGAGGGGAACTGCAATGCGCAGAACGTCGAGAGGCAGCTGAACGATGTGCTCTCCCTTGAGTGAGAACATGACCACGATGGTGAACAGCAGGGCGATGAGCGTCAGGGGGGCGATGCGCGGGATGAAGCGCTCCTCATACCACTGCCGCCCCTTCAGCTTCAGGCCCAGAATGCGGGAGACGATGCCGGCGAGAAAGGGTATGCCCAGGTAGATGAAGACCGTTCCTGCAATCTCGCCGATGGAGATATCCACCACCACTCCCTCGAGCCCGAACCACCCGGGCAGGACGGTGATGAAGACGTACGCGTAAATCGAGAAGAAGAGCACCTGGAAGATGGAATTGAAGGCCACCAGGCCGGCACAGTACTCGCGGTCTCCGGCGGCCAGGTCGTTCCAGACAATGACCATGGCGATGCAGCGGGCCAGGCCGATAAGGATGAGGCCCACCATGTACTCCTGGTGTCCGGAGAGAAAGGCGACGGCCAGGAGGAACATCAGGACCGGGCCGATGACCCAGTTCTGCACGAGCGACAGGGAGAGGACCCTGGCGTCGCGGAAGACGCGCCCCATCTCCTCGTATTTCACCTTTGCCAGCGGGGGGTACATCATGAGGATGAGCCCCGCGGCGATGGGGATATTGGTGGTGCCGACCTGGAAGAAGTCTATGACCGACCGGACGCCGGGAAAGAGGTAGCCCCCCATGACCCCGACGAACATGGCGAGGAATATCCAGAGGGTGAGAAAGCGGTCGAGAAACGAGAGCCGGCGCGGCACTGTCACGGAAACATCCTTCCCTGTTCGACTTCCAGCGCCTCCGGCAGCTCCTCCACGAAGGCGCGGATCTCGTCCCTGACCCGACGGTAGTGCCCCAGCGCCTCTTCCTCGGTGGCGGCGTTTTCGGCCAGCCTCGGCGGATCGTCGAAGCCCCGGTAAACGACCTTCGCCCCGCCGGGGAAGACCGGGCAGCTCTCCCCGGCGTGGCCGCAGACGGTCACGACGTAGTCGAACCGCACGTCCCCCACCTCGTCGAGAGTCTTCGATCTCTGCCGCGAGATGTCCACACCCGCCTCGGCCATCACTCTCACCGCCGCCGGATTGAGACCGTGCTTCTCGATTCCGGCAGACCAGGCATCGATCCTGCCCCCCTTCAGCGCCCTCGCCCACCCTTCAGCCATCTGGCTGCGGCATGAGTTGCCGGTGCAGAGAAAGAGCACCCTGATTTTTTTACCTTGGGGCATCCCCCCCGGGCGGTCCCTTTCGCCGACGGAAGGGACCTCGGAGGACCTCACGAATACATGCGAAGGAGTCTCTGCTCGATTCTGGAGAGAACGTCCCTCACCTCCTGGAAGACCTCCAGCAGGGCCATCACGTTGGGATTGCTGTTCTGCAGGTGTCGGGCGGCATCGTCGGAAGCACCGCCGCCGAATATTCGCTGGAGATGCCGGTAGCCGTTCTTTCTCATTCTCGCCTCAGGGCAGGATTTCCAGTAGGCAAGAGTGGATCGGGATATCCCGGAGGCCTTGCTCAGGGAGGCGAGATTATCCGTGCCGTAGTACTTGACCAGCAGACGCTGCGCCTTACCGCACGTTCGCGGAAGGCTCTTTTCGCCGCGCTTTCCCGCCCCCGTATTCTTCATGGGAAGGTCACCTCTCGATCACGGGGGCAAGTGTACTGCGCGACCCGAGTCCTGGCAAGCCGGCAGTGCCTGAGGCGTTCAGACGATGCCCTTGTTCCGGGCCTTCAGCACAGCCTCGGCTCTGGAATTGACCTGCAGCTTGCGGTAGATCTTCTTGATGTGGGTGTGGACCGTGTGAGGGCTCAGGGAGAGGGTGTCGGCGAGTTTTTTCTCCGAAAGACCCGAGGCGACCCCCTGCAAAACCTCCCGCTCCCGCTTTGTCAGGGCTGAGGATTCGCGCGCTCCCTTGACATCCTGGAACTCCTCGATGACGTAGCGCGCCACCACGGGGGACATGGGCGCCCCGCCGGCCATCAGCATGGAAACGGCGTTGATGATCTCCGTGGAGGGTGTTCCTTTCACAAGATAACCGGTGGCGCCGGCCTGCAGCGCAAGGAAGAGGTGCTCCCTGTTCTCGTGGATCGTCAGAACCAGTATCTCCATGCGGGGGGCCCTCTCTCGCATGACCCTGATGATGTCTATCCCGGACATGTCCGGCAGGTTGATGTCGACGATGAGAACGTCGGGCAGCAGCTCGGGAAGACTCTGCAGGGCTTCCTGCCCGGTCCCGAACACGCCCAGAAGCTCGATGCCGTCGGAACCTCCGAAGAGGGCCGCCAGATACTCCCTGGTCTTTTCATGGTCTTCCACAATCGCCACTTTTGTCTTCATGCCACGCCCCTCATCAGATCTTCTTTCCTTTGCATATCAGCCTGTTGCTGAGTTCCCCAAGTACTTTTACCATCTCCGCCCTTCACCTCGTCAATCCCCTATACGGGGGACTCGGACATAGCCCCCGGCAGGATCAAGGACGGGATCCTTCAGTCATAGCAGTGGGAGAGCGCCTACTGAAGCGGCAGTGAAAAGTCCACCCTGGTGCCCTTGCGGGGACTGGTATTGACGCGAAGGTCCGCGCCGAGCTCGTCGGCACGGGCCCTCAGATTGGTCGTCCCGAACTTTCCGGAGAGAACGGCGTCGGCGGTGAATCCCTTCCCGTCGTCCTCGATGGCCAGTTCCAGCCTCCCTTCCTTCACCGAAACACTCACGGTCACGCGGGAAGCCCGGGCGTGCTTGACGATGTTCGTCAGGGATTCCTTGAAGATGAGGTAGATGCTGAAGATCTGGACGCCGGAGAGGCCGCACCGGGCCATGTCCCCCTCCTGCTCGAAATGCAACTGAATGCCCAGGGGGTTCAGCAGGGACTTCCCGTACTCCTCCATGTGAGCCACCAGGCCCTCGAAGGAGAACCCCGTCTGACTGGCGAAATCGAGGTAGTTTCTTATGCTCGCCAGACTCTTTCTCGACGTCTCCGTAATCCAGTCGATCTGCTGGGTGAAGACCGACGACCCGGGCTCCTGCTTCTGGATGCTGTCGGCGAGGAGTATGATGTTGTAAAGGTCCGCCCCGAGGTTGTCGTGCAGCCAGCGGCTGATCCCCTCCCTCTCCCTGAGGGCGATGAGGTTGCGGCGGTCCTCTTCAACCCTCTTGCGGTCCGAGACGTCCCTCGCCACCCCCCAGACCCCGATCACCTCCCCTTTCCGGAACAAGCGGCTCGAGGTGTACTCGAAGTTCTTCATCGTCCCCGACTTCATCTTGAGCCGCAGTTCGTTGTCAGGCATATTCTCGCCGCCGAGAACCCGCTTGAACCGCTCCCTGACGAGGGGAAGATCTTCGGGGTGGACGATGTCGGAAAAGGGCTTGCCGACAACATCGTCCGTTGACCAGCCGGTGAGCGTTTCGATGGCCCCGTTGACGAAGGTGAAGACCCCGTCCTTGGAGACGGTGAAGATGAGCTCTTTCAGCTGCTCCACCAGGCTGCGGTAGCGCTCTTCGCCCTCCTGAAGGGCCTCTTTCGCCTTCTTGCGCTCCGTTATATCGTGGAAGACGCCTACGGCGAAGGAGTGTCCTCCCTCCTCCCTGCGGGAATACGCCCGGTCTCGAATCCAGATCCACGTTCCGTCCTTGTGCCTGATCCGGTACTCGACGTCGAAGTCGGCGTCCTCTTCAAAGAGGGCCCTATAGGCGCCCTCAATCCTCTTCCTATCCTCGGGGTGTATCCTCCCCATAAAAAGTTCGTCGCCGCTCTCGTAGATCTCCGCCGGGGTGAAACCGTAAACCCCGGTCACGTTGGGGCTGATGAAGACTGTGTTCCCCTCACTGTCGGAGGTCCAGGTGACAACCGGGATATTCATGATGAGCTGGCGGTATTTCCTCTCGCTCTCGCGCAGCGCCTTCTCCGCCCTGAGCCTCGCAATGGCGCTGCCGACCTGGGACGCGATGGATTCCAGGGCCTCCCGGGAGGAAACCGAAATGTCAACGGCGCCCCGCGATGATATGTTCATGCAGCCGACGGTGCGGTTGTCATGGAGTATCGGCAGAACAGCGAGCGCTTTCAGCCCCTCCTTCGCCACGGGACTAACTATGGGGGCGGGCAGGCTCTCAAAGTCCGTGAAGTGGGGCACCCCTTTGCCGACCAGCTTCGCCTGAGCCGAGTCGGGACCGTAGCTTCTGACACCGTCGACAAACCCGGGAGAGAGGTTCTTGTGGGTGGCAAGGTCAAACGTGCCGGTCTCTGCATCAGTGAGATAAATCCCGCCGGAGTCCATGTCCGAGAGCTCAATTGCCGTGTCCAGGCAGACCGCCAGCCCTTCCTCGAGTGTCGTCACCGAGGCCAGGGCTGCCGCAAGGTCACGCTGGATCCTGACCAGGCTTTCCGCCCGGAGCCGCTCGCTAACATCGGACACAACGATGCTCACCCGATCGTTTCCTTGGCGATCCTTGAAGGACTGCGCGTTGACTTCACCGGTGAAGACCGATCCGTCCTTGCGCCTGTAAGGCAGCTGGCCGGAGAACCTTCCCGTCCTCTCTCTCTGGGCCGCGGCCTCCCTCGAGACGGCACTGGATGCGTCGAGCAGGTCCTCGCGGCGCAACCGCAAGAACTCCCCGGCGGAGTATCCGAACATGCCGCACGCCTTCGGGTTC
>JAUWCW010000011.1 GCA_030609125.1 Candidatus Rokuibacteriota bacterium | reverse complement strand
GCCCACTCACCGAGGCGCTCGTGCTTGCGGGCGCCCTTGGCGTAGACCTCGACGATGTTCCGAATCGCCTCCGTAACTTCCGGCCACCGCGGGGTGTTGTTCGGGAGCCACGGAATGGCCAGCTTGGAGAACATGGGGGCGCTGCGGGCGTTGGAAACCTTCCCGCCGACCCAGATGGCCACGCCGTCGTTGAGGGAATCGGCCAGTTCCATGGCCGGGCAGGTGGTGTAGCAGTTGCCGCAGTACATGCAGCGCTCGTCGTCGACTTCCACCGACTGGATCCCGTCCACCATCGCCGGTCTGATCGCCGCCGTGGGGCAGGAAGAAACGGTCGTGGGAATTTCGCAGAGGTTGGGCAGGGTCTTGTGGGAGATCTTCGGCACCACCCTGTGAACGCCCAGCAGGGCAATGTCGGAGCAGTGCACCGCGCCGCACATGTTCAGGCAGCAGGCCACGGCGATGCGGAGCTTGGCGGGGAGCTTCTCCTCCTTGAAGTACTCGATGAGATCGTCCATGACCGCCTTGACGAGCCCCGAGGCGTCGGTGGCGGGGGTGTGACAGTGCACCCACCCCTGGGTGTGGACGATGTTCGAGATGGAGTTGTTCATCCCGCCGACGGGGACTCCCATGTCGTTCAGGCCCTTGATCAGGGGGTCGATCTTGCTTTCGTCATCAAAAATGAACTCGACGTTGTTGCGGCTGGTGAAGCGCAGGAAGCCGCCGCAGTGCTTGTCGGCCAGGGCGTTGAGGGCCCTGATGAAGTCGGTGCCGACCAGCCGCGGGGAAGCTCCCCGCACGGTGAAGGCCTTGTCGCCGCTCTCGGCGACGTGAACCATGACGCCCGGCTTGATCTTCTCGTGGTATTTCCACTTCCCGTAGTTGGCCTTGATGACCGGGGGAAGCATCTGCTCATAATGGGGAGGACCTATATCGGTCTCTCTCTGGGGAATTTCTGCCATTGTATCTCTCCCTCCTGAAGTAGGATCTCGTTTATCTCGATCGGCCGCGCCGTGCAGCAACCGCCTCTATTCTTCGTCGCCTTCCTCGATGTACTCCTCGTAGAAGATGTAGGGATTCTCCCGCGGGTGGAGGACCATGTTGGGATCGGGCTCCATCTCGATGGCTTCCACGAAGTTGCCGAGGCCGACGCGGAGAATGAACTCGCCGATCCGCTCGCGGTTGTTGCCGTTCTCGCCCCAGACGTCCCAGAGCTTTTCGACGAACTCCTTGAACTCTGTGTAGGGCGCTTCCATTTTCATGAAGGGAACGAACACCGAGGCGAGCTGGGCGCCCTCCAGGATCGGGGCCTTACCGCCCACCAGGAGGGTGGCGCCCCGCTCTTTGCCGGGCGAGAGGGCCTTCGGCAGGACATTGATGCAGTGGATACAGCGGTTGCACTGGGCGTTGTTGACCTTGAGCGTCGATCCGTCCCAGGCCATGCACTGGGTCGGGCAGAGTTCGATGACTTCCCCGGCGATGTCCACGCCGGCGTCGGCGTAGGCCTTCATTTCCGCCTGGTCGATCTGGATGTCGTCCTTCCAGGTGCCGATGACAGCGAGATCAGAGCGGGCGATGGAGGCGACGCAGTCGTTCGGGCATCCCGCTATCTTGATCTTGAACTTGTAGGGGAATGCCGGACGGTGCAGTTCGTCCTGGTATGACATGGAGACATCATGGAAGAGTTCCATGGTGTCGAAGCAGGCGTTGTCGCACCGGGCCATCCCGTTGCAGCAGCTCGGGGTCCGCATATCCGAGGACGAGCCGCCGAGATCCCAGCCGGCCTTGAGGTAATCGGTAAAGAGCGGCTCCAGATTATCTGTGGTCGCTCCGAGAAGGACGAAATCACCGGTGGAACCGTGCATGTTCAGCATGCCCGAGCCGTACTTGTCCCAGATGTCGCAGACATCGGTCAGGGCCTTCGTTGTGTAGAACCACCCCGCCGGCTGATGGAGCCTGACAGTGTGGAAAGCGGCGACGGCGGGGAACTTGTCCCCGAGATTGGAGTACCGGCCGATGATGCCGGCGCCGTATCCCTGGATACCGACCAGGCCGCCGTGCTTCCAGTGGGTGATCTTGTCGACGTAGGACTGCTCGAGCTGCCCGAGAAGGTCCCTCGCCATGGGGTTCTTCTTGGCCATCTGCTTCATCTGCGTGACGAAGCTGGGCCACTCTCCCTTCTCGAGCTCGTCAAGAAGTGGTGTTTTGTGAAGTTCAGCTGACATAGCCTACCTCTCCTTTCTTGCCCCCGCCGCCGATGCGGCCGAGGCTACCTGTTGAAAGATCAGTACCTCTCCCTTGTTTATGATCATCGGCCGAAATCTTCTGCAGGGCCTCGGCCGAAATTTTACCTGTCTCCCTCATCTCGAGTTCCTCCCCGTCGTAGAGGAGGACCAGCTCCCTGTCGCCCAGCAGGCTCGTGAGCCCCTCCCGGGCACGCCCGTCGCCGATCTCCCCGAGGGCCCAGGCGGCCTGCCCCCGGATCGCGGCGTCCTCGTCGGCCAGGAAGCCTGTCAGCTCCGGCACCGCCTCTCTCACTTCCAGCGGATATGCCGCCGCCAGCCTCCCGCAGGCCCAGAAGACCCCCGGGAGGATCATCCTCTCCGCCCGGAAGTGAATCACGACCCGGACCGCGCCGCGGAGAAGCTCCGGCGCCATCCGCCCTATTTCCGCCAGGGCCGGCGCCGAGCTCCATCCGATGCCCCCGCACTCGTTGTTCATCCACCAGATGAAGCGGCGGATCAGGGGCCTTACCTTCTCCGGCTCCGCCGCGGCGAGTCTCCCAACCGCGGTTACCGCCCTCCACCTGACGAGCGGCTCGCCGTCGTAGAGGAGGGAAACCAGCGTTCTCACCAGCCGGCGCTCCCTGCGGGCAAGGTACAGAACCTGCTCGTAATCCTTGCTCCGTAAGCAGTCCCTGACTGTTTCCCGAAGAACCGCCACCTGGAAGCGCGCTCTGCCTCTACGCGAGGACCGCGGAGCGGCCCCGTGCGAGACGGGGCCTCCCGGGTTACACGCAGCCGGTGGGCTTGGCCAGGCCGGCGATCTTGCAGGCCTGCTTCGCGGGGCCGGCGGGGAACAGGGAGTAGAGGTACTTGGTGTTCCCCTTCTCCGGTCCCATGGCCTTGCCGATGGCCTTGACCAGAATCCTGATCATGGGAGCGATCTTGTATTCCTTGTAGTAATCCCGCAGGAACTGGACGACCTCCCAGTGGGCATCGGTCATCTCCACGCTTTCCTGCTCGGCGATGTGCTTGGCTACGTCTTCGGTCCAGTCATCAAGGTTCTGGATGTACCCATCCTCATCCACCTCGATCTGCTTACCACCAACTTCGATGTTCGGCATGTCCTTTCCTCCCTGTGCTGTTGTGGTTACTAACCCATCCTGCACCCGGAACCACGGTCCACCATCTGCGGCCTCTCCGCGGCGATGCCCGGGGCAGCCTTTTCCTGCATCTCTCTTCCCGGCGTGCCGAGCGGCCTCAGCAACCGAGCTTGTCCTCGTCGTCCTCTTCTTCCGCTGCCGCCGGGGCGGGAGCCGTCTCCTGCTCGGCCTTGATCTCCTTCTTCAAGGCGCTGTACTTCTCGGTCGTGATGTTCTGCTCACCGCATCCGGCCATGAATACGAGGGCCAGGAGCCCGACCATGAGAAGCGGTACCGGTCATTTCATCTCTTTCCTCCTTTTGCAGCAGGAGCACTCCCCTGAACTGGTTGCGTGTAAATGGCGGGCTTTCTGTCCCGGTCCCGGACCTCGGGGCCGGCAAAAGGCTTCCACGTCCTGCTCTCAACAGTATTCTATATCAGCCACTCCCGTACAGTGCAACTGTAAAATTTCACCTGGCCGGCATCCGGCCCGGCCTCAGGCAAGCTCCTCCTCCCTGACGGAGACGACCACCTTGTAGAGGACGGTGAGGATCAGGGCCCCGATGGCGTAGATCCCGACGGTTATCGTCAGCTCCGGCAGGGTCGGGATGTACTCGTGCACCTCATGGAGGGGGTCGGGAACGAACCCTCCCGAGATCATGCCCATGCCCTTGTCGATCCACGTCGAGATGAAGACCATGACGCAGGCCACGACGAGCGTCCCTTCGTTCTTCCTCGTCTTCGGGTTCACGAGCATGATGATCGAGATGCCCGCAAGGATGAGGGAGAGCCACATGAAGGGAACGTAGGCCCCGTAACCGTCATATCCCATGTAGAGGTACTTGAAATGATCCATGTGCTCCGGGATCTGGCTGTAAAAGACGGTGAACAGCTCGCAGAAGAAGAGGAAGACGAAGGTGATGATGGCATAGGTGACGATCTTGGCCAGTGCCTGGATCGCCTTGGCTCCAGGATCAAACTTGGTGTACTTCCGCACGATGAGGGCGAGGAGGATCAACAGGGCGGGACCGGCGGCGAAGGCGGAGGCCAGAAAGCGGGGGGCCATGACCGCCGTCAGCCAGAAGCCCCTCCCGGGAAGTCCCGAGTACAGGAAGGCCGTGACGGTGTGAATGCTGACCGCCCAGGGGATGGAGAGGTAGATGAGTGGCTTCACCCATCCCGGAGGCGGGGTTCCTTTCTTTTCCGCTCCCAGGGTGGTCCACCCTATAATCAGGTTGAGAAAGAGATACCCGTTCAGAACGATCATGTCCCAGAAGAGAACCGAATTCAGCGTGGGGTGGAGAATGAGGTTGAACATCCGCTGGGGCTGTCCCAGATCAGCCAGGACGAAGAGGAGACACATGGTGACCGCGGCGATGGCCACAAATTCCCCGAGGATGGCGATCTTGCCGAATTCCTTGTAGTTGTGAAGGTAGTAGGGGATGACGAGCATAACCGCCGAGGCAGCGACGCCGACGAGGAAGGTGAGCTGGGCTATGTAGAAGCCCCAGGAAACACTCCGGCCCATCCCCGTTATTCCCAGTCCTTCCCTGAGCTGGTACCCGTACGTGAGGACTCCCACTCCGATGATGGCGAGCAGAAAAATGATCAGCCCCCAGTATCTCTTGCTGCCGCAAAGCGCTTTATCTAACATGGCCGCCCCCTCACACGATGTAGAAAACCGAAGGTTCGGTTCCCAGGTGCTGTTTGCGTCGGATGGTGTACTTCGACTTGACGATCCTGCTGACGTCGGAATGGGGGTCCTCCAGGTCGCCGAAGAGCATCCGGCCGTCGCTGGAGTTCTCCACGCAGGCCGGGATGAGCCCCCTGGCCAGCCTCTCGGCGCAGAAGTTGCACTTTTCCACCACTCCTTTCATCCTCGTCGGGAAGGTCAGCATCACTTCCCCCGGCTCGTCCAGGTTGGAGGCGGTGCGGGGGTCGACCCAGTTGAAGCTGCGCGCCCCGAAGGGGCAGGCGGCCATGCAGAAACGGCAGCCGATGCAACGGTGGAAATCCATGAGAACGATGCCGTCCGCCCGCCTGAACGTCGCCTTGGTGGGGCAGACCCGCACGCAGGGCGGGTTCTCGCAGTGGTTGCAGAGCACCAGGGCGGAGTGCTCCCCCTTGTACTGCACCGCCATGTGTTTTGAAGCGAGGCCGGGGAAGGCATGCTTGAACCCGGTGTTCCAGAGCCACTTGATCTCGTGCCTGGGGTTGGTGAGCTGCGGCACGTTGTGTATCTTGTGGCACACCGAGATGGCGTCGGCGTCATGCGCCTCCTTCGTCAGGTCGATCACCATGGCCCACCGTTTCCCCTGCAGCCCTTCGGCGGGAGGCTTGAAGCGGGGATCGTCCGCGGCGAGAAGCCTGGACGCAGGCAGCCCGGCCAGCCCCAACGCACCGACACCGGCGACCTTCAGGAACTTCCTTCTGTCCATACTCATTACGCGTTCTCCTTCGGAGGGACGATATGGCAGTCCCAGCAGTACGGCTTGACCTTGAGGTAGTCATGGCACTGGTCGCAGAACTCGTCCTTGTTGGTGTGGCAGCTCAGACACTCGCTGGTGAGGCTCATGTTGTACTCTTTGCCGTCCGACGCGCGGTAGGTCCGGTTTCCTTCCCGGACGACCGTCTCCCTCCAGTCGAAGAGCAGCTGCATGTGGTTGCCCCGCATCCACTCCTTCGACTCGACACACTGCTTCTCGCCGCCGGGAGGGGGCTTCAGGTCCGGTACGCTCCTGGCGTTTCCGACAGCGAAGTTGTAGAGGATCGGCGACAGCACGAGGACGAGGAACACCGCGATGACGAGCCCGGTCAGCATCTCTCCCCTCTTGTTCATTACGCCTCACCTCCTTCGGCACCGGCTTCGCCGCCTTCAGCCGCGGGCGGGCTCTCGCTCGGTTCTACGGGCAGCGGCTCGCCGCGCAGGTTGGTCTCTCGATCGTTCTGCCCCTCCATCTCCAGGGCGTTGCCCACCAGCTCGTGGACGCCCCCGATCTCGACTTCCGGGATCCAGTACTTCACCAGCGCGTCCAGGGTGGCCTTGTCGATGGCGCAGATGGTCGCCATCAGGTTGACGTCATGCTTTCCGGCGACATACTTCAGCGCGCTGGCCCTCGGGTAGCCTCCCCGCATCCGCATTTCCATGAACTCGTCGGTATTCAGGCCCGTGCCGGCGCCGCAGCAGAAGGTCTGCTCGCGGATGGTGTTCTCCGGCATCTCGAAGAAATTGTTGGCCACGTTCTCAATGACGTAACGCGGCTCTTCAAAGAAACCCATCCCCCGGGCGGGGTTGCAGGAGTCGTGGAAGGTGACCCGGTAGGGGTCGTTGCGCTTCGGGTTGAGTTTCAGCTTGTTGTTCTTGATCAGGTCGGCGGTGAACTCGCAGATGTGAATCATCTTGGTGAACTTGGCGTGCTCGAACCTGGTCCCCGTGACCGGGGAAACGGGAACCTCGAGCTCGTCGCACCCGTCCCAATGGGTCCCCATGTACTGGTGAATGACCCGCCACATGTGGCCGCACTCGCCGCCGAGGATCCACTTCACGCCCAGGCGCTTCGCCTCCGCGTACATCTTGTAGTTGAGCCGCTTCTGCATCTCGTGGGACGTGAAGAGACCGAAATTCCCTCCCTCGGAGGCATAGGTGCTGAAGGTGACATCGAGGTCGAGGTGGTGGAAGAGCATCATGTAGCCCATCATGGTGAAGATGGCGGGCATGGCGAAGACGTCGGCGGAGGGTGTGATGAAGAGGATCTCCGCCCCCTTGCGGTTGAAGGAGGGATCCACCTTGATCCCCGTCTCCATCTCGATATCCTCGACCAGCCCCAACAGGCTGTCCTTGAAGGCGTGGGGCTGGATGCCGAGGTGGTTTCCCATGCGGTAGCAGTTGGCGGCCGGCTCGAGAATCCAGTTGGTGTTCATCCCGATCAGGTGGAGCAGCTCCCGCCCCATCATGGTGATCTCCGCCGTGTCGATACCGTAGGGGCAGAAGACGGAGCAGCGGCGGCACTCGGTGCACTGGTAGAAGTAGCTGAACCACTCCTTGATGACTTCCTCCGTCAGCTCCCGTCCGCCGGCCATCTTCTTGAAGATCTTGCCGGTCAGGGTGAATTCCCGCCGGTAGATGGAGCGCAGCAGTTCGGCGCGCAGGACGGGCATGTTCTTCGGATCGCCCGAGCCGAGGTAGAAGTGGCACTTGTCGGCGCAGGCCCCGCAGCGGACGCAGATGTCCATGAAGAGGTGGAAGGAGCGGAACTTGAGAAGCCGCTCCCTGATCCCCTCGAGGATCGTGTTCTTCCAGTTGTCCGGGAATTTCCAGTCTTCGTCCGCCGGGCTCCACTTGCGCGGGTTCGGCAGGCCGAGATACTCCAGGATCTGCGGCTTCCCGGCGTAGCACCACGTCCCCGGCTTGAAGGAGGGGGGCACCTCCATCCACTCCTTCTCGGGGGGGGTGTAGTCTATCTGCTGAAGTTCTTCCGGTTTTGGAGTCGCTGCCATCTATTTACTCCTTCTCCACAGGCAGCTCGGCTGCCTTCATGACTTCCCTGAATTCGTCCTCGTACTCGGCGTAGGTGTGGACCTTGACGTCGTAGTTCCAGGGGTTGACGTGGTGCACCTCGCGGCTGTTGTTCGGCAGGTTCCGTGTAGGGCTCATGAAGACGCCGGCCAGGTGCATGAGCTTGCTGAAGGGGAAGTAGGCCACCAGGGTGCTCACGAGAAAGAGGTGGATGTAAAAAAGCGTCCCGATCCCGTCGGGTACCGTGGGGCTGAAGCTCGCCAGTCCCATCGCCAGCTCCTTGATGCCCACGACATCCACGCGCCAGACGTGGCGCATGAGGATCCCCGTGGCGGCAATGGAGAGAATGAGAAGGAGGGGAAAATAGTCGTTGGCCAGCGATATGTATCGCACCTTGGGGTCGAAGAGGCGGCGGAGGAAGAGGTAGGTGAGGGCCCCGACGATGACCAGGTCCGTCTGATAGAGCGCCGGGAGTGTCATCTGAAAGAAGCCGTCGACCCCTTCCACGCTCTGCACCAGGAAGGGAACGGGTTCAGTGAAGAAGCGCAGGTGCCGGAGGACGATGGTGAAGAAAGCGAGGTGGAAGGTGATGCCGCCGAGCCAGAGCCACTTGCTCGAGGTGTAGACCAGCTTCTTGCCGCCGTCGTCGTCATCCTCGAGGTTCGTCCGGGTGTTCCGGAAAAGGGAGCGGAAGAGGAAGACCTCCAGCAGCATCCGGACCACGACCTGCCCGGTGGTGTGGGGCGCCTCGAGCTTGCTATGCTTCACCCAGTCCAGGGATTTCTGCTGCCCGCAGGTGGTGGGTATTCTGTAGGGGACAGCCGACTTGGCCCATTTTGCCACCCTGTAGACGAAGCCGGCGACAAAAACGGCGAAAGCCGCGTAGGGGACGACCACCCCGAAGACGTATTGCAGGGGGGCCAGTCCGGTTCCGATGGCCGCGATCAGCACAAGGACTGCAACCGCGACAAGTGCGCTCAACACTTTCATCTGTCCTCACCTCGCTTCATCTTTTCCCCTCCGATCATTTCGTTTCTGAAACGTCTCACTTCCAGCCTCCCCGGCTGCCGGCCGCCACGTGTTGCGGGCCTGGACGGAGATCGTATCCTTGAGCTCCTTGACCCGGATCTCGAACAGTCTTTCCCGGCAACTCATGTAGTTGTCAAAGGCCAGGAGCGCCAGCCTGTCGATTCTCGTTTCCATTTCCGACAGCTCGTCCGCCAACGCTTCTCCGGACCGACCCCCGTGTTCTTCCCTGACAATCCCTTTCAGCTGAAAAACGAACCGCACCGCCTCGGAAGGGGAAAACTCCTGGACCGCCCTGATACGCACGATCTCGTCGAGATGGGGGGCCAGCTCATCGTCCCCGGCACCCGAGAGGAGACCGTTCAGGAGACCTTCCAGGCCCTGCCGGACGGCGTGCCCCAGGGGGTTTGCAAAGCGGTCGGCTTTGTTGCGCAGAAAGCGCGGGGTCTCCCCGGGATAGGTATCCGCGACCTCCTGGAACCATCTGTCCAGGACGTCTTTCTTCCGCTCTTTCAAGATACCGGTAATTTCCATGATTTACGATGCTCTCCGGCCTTCGGTCCTTTGGTCGGCAGAAGGTGTCGGGCGCCAACAATACCCGACATATAAGCTATGATTTACTTATGATTGACAAATAGTTAGAGCAAAATCCATACCAGGGATCACGGAAATGCCCGTTGTTGTTAACGTGTTGTTTTCCGTATTCATTATCAGCCAGACGGGCAGAATAGTGACTGCCCTCACAATCACTTTGAAACTCTCATGACTTATTGTCAGTCATTGATGACAACCTGACAGGCACGGTGAGACGGGCCCGCTTTGATCGCGGCCGCAGGAACCTCTGTTGCGGCCTTGAAATGGAGGTGCCGGTATCAGAATCCGTCGTTCCCGGCACAGAACAAGAGGCGGCCCGTGCTGTCATCTGTCAGAAACAGAAAGAAAGCGGAAGATGAGCGGCGCACGTTCCTTCAAGCGCGCCGTCAACGGGATTGCCGCTGCCCTCGCCGCCGTGCACCCATCCGGGCTGCTTCGTCGTGTGGCGTGCCGATCCGGAGGAGTTTCTCTGACGAGAAGAGAGGGGATGGTCTGCGTGAAGGCGCCGCGGGTCGGACTCTGAAGATCCTTTTGGATGCCCCGTCAGTGGTGCCTGGCCGAGGCGGCAACGGCATCCCTCATTACCGCCCGGATTTCGTCAGCTTCCACCGGCTGGGGCAGATAGTAGAAGACCTTGTGCTTTCTGATCTCCCGCTGAAGCTTGAGAGAGTCGTGGTCCGAAACAACTATGATCGGAAGGTTCTGGTCGATGCTGTTCAGACAGGGGATGTACTCGAGCTCACGGTACCCCCTCTTTCGGAGGAAGATGACAACGATGTCGAGGCCGCCGGAAAGCGCCTGGACGATGGCCTCGGGCCCGTTGTCCGTCCAGATCATCTCGTACCTCTCCGAACCGACTATCCTGGTGAAGTTGTCACCGTCAGCCCGGTCTTTCGAGAAAGTCAGTACCTTCGGCAAGGGCATCATTACCTCTTTTTTCAACGGCAATTCCTAGACTGTGGATAAGCAATATACATACCATGACTGACACAGCTGGAAACCGCAGGCAAATCCGCTTCATCACCGCCAATGACAGGGGAATATCCGCAAAAAGATCTTCCCTGGAAGGGTAGATCGCGGCGCGGCGGGCCAGGACTCTGACAGGTTGTCAGCCACTCCCTGACGGGGTGTCAGAGACCGCGGCGGGAGGTCTGCTGCTTCCGGGGCCGGAAGCTGAGGTTCGTCAGATCGTATTCCTTGAGCTTCCGGTAGAGGTTGCGCTCACTGATCTGCAGGACACTGGCGACCTTCGCCCTGTGCCCGTCGAATCTGTGCAGAAGCAGTGAAATGTAATGTTTCTCGAGCTCCTTCAGGGAGAGGGATTCGCGGGTCAGGTCGAGCTCCGCCGGAACGCAGTCTTCCTGGAGGGAGAAGGGCAGATCCTTCGCCTCCACCACCGGCCCCTCGGCCATGATAACCGCGCTCTCGATAACGTTCTGCAGCTCCCTGATGTTTCCCGGCCACTCGTACTTCTCGAGCACCTCCAGCGCTTCCGGAGCAAGACCCTTGATCTCTTTGCCCGAATGCCCCGTAGCCTCGAGAAAGTGGCGTGCCAGCAGGGGTATGTCGTCCTGCCTTTCGCGGAGGGAGGGGACGTGGATGGTGAAGACGTTGAGGCGGTAGTAGAGGTCTTCGCGGAAGATCCCCTGCCTGCTCAGCTCGAGAAGATCCTTGTTGGTGGCCGCCACCAGCCGCACGTCCACCCGGGTGTCCCTCGTGCTTCCCAGGCGCCGGAAGGTGCTGTTCTCCAGAACCCTCAGGAGCTTGCCCTGGATGGCAGGGCTGATCTCGCCGATCTCGTCGAGAAAGATGGTCCCGGTGTCCGCCACCTCGAAGAGGCCGTGCTTGAGGGCCGTCGCCCCCGTGAAGGCCCCTCTCTGGTGGCCGAAGAGCTCGTTCTGCAGAAGGTTTTCGTTCAGCATTCCGCAGTCGACAACGACGAAGGGGTTGTCCCTGCGCGGGCTCTCCAGGTGAATGCCCCTGGCGACGAGCTCCTTGCCGACCCCGCTCTGTCCCTGGATCAGGACGGTGTTGCTCGTGACCGCCACCTTGGAGATAAGCTGCTGGACCCGCCTGACACCCTGGCTCCTGCCTATGATCCGCGTGGTTTCGGGAGCATCCTCGAACGACTGCCGCATGGGAGCGCCTCTTCTCCTGCCCTGTGTACCCGCACCGGCTGCACCGGAACCGAAGTGTTTCGGGTCCGACCGGAGAGTGCTGCCGAAGGGGGAATGCCCGGAAAATGCGTCACGAAAAGATAATTTTACCCTCCCCGTGGCCCGGCTGGCAAGGGGAAAATGTGTCAGAGATACTTCCGGCGTGACGGGCAGAGCGCGCCGTCAAAGAAACATTCGCCGCAGGAGGGCTTGGGCGCCTTGCAGACGGTGCGGCCATGGGCGATCATCTGGTGCGAAAGCAACGTCCAGCGCGGGCGGGGAAAGAGCTCCATGAGGTCGAACTCTATCTTCACCGGATCCGTGTTTTCCGTCAGTCCCAGCCTCCGGCTGACCCGTTTGACATGTGTGTCCACCACCAGGCCCGGCACATCGAAGGCGTTGCCGAGGATGACGTTTGCCGTTTTCCTCCCTACCCCGGCAAGAGAGACCAGATCCTCCATCCTCCCGGGAACCTCCCCGCCGAAGCGGGTGTCTATCTGACTGGCGGCGGCAATTATGTTCTTCGCCTTGTTGCGGAAGAACCCCGTGGAACGTATTTCGTCCATGAGCGTTTCAGGGTCGGCGGCGGCGTAGTCGCCGGCCGTGCGGTACCGGGCAAAAAGTGCGGGGGTAACCTGGTTCACCCTGACGTCGGTGCACTGGGCGGAGAGGACCGTCGCTACCAGCAGCTGGAGGGGGCCGGAAAAATCGAGCGATATGGCAGCGTCGGGGCAGTGCTCGTCAAAGAGCCGGAGAATGCGGGCCGCCCGCTCCTTTTTCCCTCTTTGTCCGCCCGCTCCCGTTCCGCCCCCCATCCCGCACCTTCCCCCCGCACGAAAAACCTTGACTCGGTTTTTGATCTTACCATAGAATCGCATACTTACGGCTGAACGGACGAGGAAAGACAGGGAGCGTACATGGGCGACTACCACTTCTGGCTGGACCATTTTCTGAGGGCTTCCCTCCTGGCAAAAATCATCTACCTCATACTGGCCATCCTCTCCGTCTCGGCCTGGGCCATTATCATCCGCAAGCTGCGCCTTCTGCGCCGCTGCCGGATTGGTTCCCTGGCGTTCACCGATATTTACCACAAGGGGCGCCGCAACCCCCTGGCCCTTCAGCGTCACATTCTGGCCAACAGGGAGAACTTCTTCACCCCCCTGGCAGACGTCTTCCTCAAAGGGTGCGAGGAGTTGCGCAACCAGCTCGAGCGGGGCGGGAAACCTGCGGGAGCCGGAACCGGGGAAGAGTCCCACAAGATAACGACCCATCAGCTCGGCATCATCACCAAACACCTGGAGGCCGCAGAGGACAAATACTTCCTGGACCTCGAGCACCTGCTGATCCACCTGGCCACCACCATCAGCGTCGCTCCCTTTCTGGGACTGCTGGGAACGGTCTGGGGAATCCTCGTCGCCTTCCAGGAGATGGGGCGCCAGGCCTCAACGGGAATGACCGCTTTCGGCCCCGGGATCTCCGAGGCCCTGGTCTCCACCGTCTCCGGCCTTCTCGTGGCGATCCCCGCCCTTCTCGGCTACAATTATATCGGATCCAGAATCCGCGAGCTGGCGGGCGACACGACCCATTTCTCCACCGACTTTCTCGCCCTCCTCGAGAAGGAATACGTGCAGGAGTAGATCCTCCGATGGCCTTTTACAAGAGCAAACCGTCGCGCTTCGGCTTCAACCCGAACATCCAGATGAACATCACCGCCCTGGTGGACGTCACCCTCGTGACCCTGATCATCTACATCCTCGTCTCCCCGGCCCTCGAGCACGGCATAGACGTGCAGCTCCCCCAGGCGACGCCGCACAGGATGACCTCCAAGGAGCCGGCGGTGATCAGCCTGTCGAAAAAGGGGCGGCTCTTCTACAACAACGTGCTGGTCAGCAGGGAGCAGCTCCACGACAAACTCTCCGGCCTGGCCGGGACCGACCCTGAAACATCCGTAGTAATACGCGCCGACGCAGGCATCCCCTACGGGGATATCATCGAGATCCTGGACGAGATCCGCGGCGCGGGACTGATCAATATTGGCCTTGTCACTCGCAACAGACAGAATTGAGAACGGCGCCTCCCGCGCCTTTGTCATTTCCCTGGGCGGCCACATCATCCTCATTGCCATGCTCTTCTTTCTGCCCACGACGCGAAAGAAAGTCTTTGTCGAAAACATTCCCCGGTCGGTGAGGCTGGTGGCGACTCTCGACGCGCCCGCCCCGCCCGCACCGTCGCCGAAGGTGAAAAAGGCCCCGGCCCGGCCGGCTCCCAAGCCGCGTCCCAGAGTAGTGAAGCCCGCACCGCCGCCACCGCCGGCAAAGTCCAGGGTCCGGATACCGACGCGGAAGGCGCCGCCCCTTGTCAAGCCCCGGGAGCCCGCACCCGCACCGACGTCGCTCAAGGAGCGGCTGCAGAGCAAGCTCACCGCCGTGGAGACTCCGCCCGCGAGCGTCCCCGAGCCGAGCGTTCCCAAGCTCTCGACCCCCAGGGTCACCCCCCTCACGGTCCCGACCGTCACGCCGCCCGCGCCGACCGCCTCCCGGGAAACCCGGGCGTCGCTGTCGAGCTTTCGCTACCGGGGATACGTGGGCAAGGTCAAGAGCAGCATCTACACCCGCTGGGCGCCCCCGAGCAGGTTTGCCCTGGGCGGGAAAAAGCTCTCCGCCGTTGCCGTGATCCGGATCTCCCGGGAGGGCAGGATCATGAAGATCGACATGAAACGCTCGTCGGGTCACAGGATCTACGACCAGTCCGTCATGGCGGCCCTGACGGACTCCGCCGCCCTTCCCCCATTTCCCAAAGACTACAAGGAGAGCTACCTGGATGTTGAAATCACGTTTCGGCCCGAGGGCCGCTGAGGCCCTCGCCTTTTTTTTGCTTCTCTGTAGCCTGACGGTCACGGAGGCCGCCGCCGTCCCCAAGGTCTACATCGACATAACCAAGGAGGCGGGGCGGAAGATAACCCTCGCCGCCACACCTTTTGATGCGCGGGAGAGCGCGGCCCGGAAGGAAATGCGGAGCGTCCTCGAGAGGGACCTGAAGCTCACGGGCTACCTCAGCCTCCTGCCCATGGAGTCCCTCCAGCAGGAGCTCTTTCTCATGGAGACCGAAAGCGGAAAGATAAACTTCCCCAGCTGGCTCTCGTGGGGAGCGGAGCTGCTTCTGCGCACGACGTACGAGGAGCGGAGGGGATCGGTCCTTCTCACGGGAAAACTCTACGACGTCGAGCGGGGCACCCTTCTTCTCGGCCGGGAGTACCGGGGGGGGGAGGGCCAGGGGGCCCGGGCCGTTCACTCCCTGGTGAACGACATCGTCAAGGCACTGACCGGCGAGGAGGGTATCGCCCTGTCGAGAATAGCCCTCGCCTGGGCGAACGACGGGCCCAAGCGCATCAGCGTCATGGACTACGACGGCCGGAACCTTCGGCCCGTCTCTCCCGAGGGCGTGCTGTCTCTCTATCCGGCGTGGTTTCCCGACGGCCGGCGCCTTGCCTACGTGACCTACCGGTCCGGCCGTACCGAGATCGTCGTACACGATCTGCGCAGCGGCCGCATCCGGAGCGTCGCTTTCTTCCCGGGCATGAACGCCTTTCCCTCCCTGTCTCCGGACGGAAAGCATATGCTCCTGACCCTCAGCCGTGACGGAAACCCCGAGATCTACCGCATGGCGGTCGACGGCTCGTCGCTCAAGAGGCTCACCTTCTCCAAGGCCGTCGAGGCCTCACCGGTCTGGTCGCCGGACCAGAAGCAGATGGCCTTCATCTCCGACCGCACCGGTTCCCCCCAGATCTATGTCTCCAAAGCCGGCGGCGGGCGGGCCCGGAGGGTCTCCTACACGGGTCACTACAGCACCTCCCCCGACTGGTCGCCGAAAGACGGGCGGATTGTCTTCACCTCCTTGACAGGCGGGACCTTCCAGCTTTTTCTCATCGACCTCGACACCGGGGAAAACGTGCAGCTCACCACGGGAGGGGGCAACAAGGAAGACCCGGCGTGGGCGCCGGACGGTATCCACGTCGTCTACAGCGCGGGAAGAGGATCGACTTACCGGCTCTCCATTGTCGACAGCCGCACGGGAGAGACCTTCTCCCTTCCCCGGACAAAAGGATCTCTCACCTCCCCGGCGTGGGCGCCGTGACGGAGGATTCATCATTTTTCCCTTGAATTCCCACGAAATACATAATAGTATTACTTTCCAAGCGATTTGAGTGCTGTGAATTCTCGACACAGAGGTGCCGTCAGAACACTTTTTCGGTCTTTCAAGGAGGTGTACAGAATGAAGGTGTCCGTCCGGACAACGACAGCCATCCTCGCAGTTCCCCTGGTCTTTCTGCTTGCCGCAGGATGCTCGAAGAAAGCCAAGAAACCCGCGGACAAGGGCCCCGAAGTGAGTCAGTCGGTCCTCACCACCAAGCCTGCTCCCAGGTCGGGAACCGTCGGAAGCTCCGTGTCGTCCCCTTCCAGCGACCAGTCCTCCCAGCTTCTCGCCCTCAGGGGCGAGGACATCCCGATCAGCGACGCGCCTACTCTGCAGTTCATCGAGCCCAGCCCGGAAGACAAGCTGGTGCTGAAGAACATCTACTTCGATTTCGACAGGTCGAACATCAAGGGCGAGTTTCAGCCGGTTCTGGAAGGCATAGCAGGGTGGCTCAACCAAAGGCCTGAAAAGCAGCTCCTCATCGAAGGGCACTGCGATGAGCGGGGCACGAACGAGTACAACCTCGCCCTCGGTGAGAGGCGCTCCCTGGGCGTACGGCGCTACCTGGTGGGTCTCGGGATCTCTCCCGACCGGCTTCACACGATCAGCTACGGTGAAGAAAAGCCGGCTGATCCCGGGCACGGCGAAGCCGCCTGGTCCAGGAACCGGCGCGCCGAGTTCAAGGTTTCCGCCAACTGATCACCTGCGACCACCGGCCTGCGGAGACAACCGCCACGGCTTTGCGTTCACGTGCGGTTGTCTCTCCTGCCAGTGTGCTGCCTGGAAAGGGCTGACGTGAAGCGCATCGTTCTGATGGCATTGCTGACAGCCGCCTTTCTTGCAGCAGACTGCGATCCTGCCCGCGCCCTGAAGGACAAAGACGCGCGGGACCAGATCGAGGTCCTCAGAACTCAGATCAACCAGGTCGAGTCGTCTCTGCAGGTGCGGCAGATGGGCCTGGGAGAACAGATCCAGTCCATCCGCGAAGAAATCGCCCGCCTCGAGGCGACCGTCGAGGAGGACCACCGAAACACCAGGCTCCTCGGCCGGCAACTCGAAGTTGCCAAGCTCGAAATGCAGGAGGCGCTGGTGCAGCTGAACAGCGACTACGGGAGGAAGTTCCGGGTCGTCGACGAGAACATCAACCGGCTCCTGCAGGGAATCGAGGGCCTGCAGAAGAACATCCGCACTCTGAGCGACAACATCCAGACCATGTCCGCATTCGAGAAGAAGCAGGAAGAGCGCATCAGCCGGGTCCAGACCCAGCTGCAGCAGCAGATCAACGTCGTCGTCGAAGAGGTGGGCCGGGAGAACCTCCGGCTCCAGGACGAGATCGCCGGCATGGCCCGCGACATCGCCGCTTTCCAGAACCTCATCAATGACGTCGACGGCAGGGTCCGGAGCCTCAGGGGCCGGCTTCAGGAAGTGACGCTCCGCCAGGAGGCGACCGCCAGGACGGCGGCGGCTTCCGCCCGGGAGGGGCACGTGGTGCAGCGGGGCGAGACCCTCTCGAAGATAGCGGAGATATACGGCGTGACCGTGGAGGCCATCATGTCGGCCAACCAGCTCGCGAACGCCAATCTCATCCGGGAAGGGCAGACCCTGACTATTCCGGCGCCGTGACGGACACAGCGCCATGAGAGGCACCTCCTACCTGATTGCGCCGCTCATCGTCCTTCTCGCCGCCGGCCCTTCCGCTGCGGCCTCGGCGGAGGCAGCCGGGACCTTTGCCGTCCTGCCGTTCCAGAGAAGCGACGCCCCGGGAGGAACGGGAGAGCTGGGGAGGATGATCTCCGCCACGCTTTCCCTGCTCATCTCATTTCAGACAGGCTGGTCGGCGAAGCCGCCAGGGGGGCTCCCCCCCCCGCCGGCCGACCTGGCGGACTCCGACTCCCCTTCTCCCGGCAGGTTGAGAGAGCTGGGAGATTCTCTCCAGGCGAAGGCCGTCGTCGCCGGCTCCTTCCGGGAACAGGCGGGCTCCATGAGAATCCAGGCCGACCTCTTCAGACCCTCCCCTGCCGGACGCGATGTCCTGCGCTTCAATCTCTCCGGCAAGACGGGGGAACTGGCTGGCATGCTGACCGATCTGTCCACGCTCATCGGCGAGGCCATGGAATTTCGCTTTCATCGCCAGCCCCGGCCGCCCCTGGTGTCCACGCCCGTCTTTCTCCTCGCCATGGAAGGGCCCTCCTTCGAGCCGAGAGACCCCGAAGAGGACACCTACCAGTTCGAGATGTTCATAAGCTCCGCCCTCCGCATTGACCCCAACAACGCCGACGCCCGTTACAAGCTCGGCGTTCTCTACGCCCAGACCGGCAGGCTGCAGGAGGGGCTGGAGTACCTCAGGACGGCCGTTGACCTGAGACCGGACTACCCGGGCTACCACTACGCGCTCGGCGTCGCCAGCTACATGAACGGTCCGCCCGAGGAGGCCCTCACGTGGCTTCTGCAGACCACGGTCATGGACGACT
>JAUWCW010000013.1 GCA_030609125.1 Candidatus Rokuibacteriota bacterium | reverse complement strand
GCATGGCAAGGGATGTCTGCCGATCACGGAAGAGATATCCCCGACGCCCGCCCTCATGGAAGGACTCGAGATCGGCGCTTTTTTTCAGCTCTTGCAGGAAGCTCCCGCTCACGGCAATTCCGTCATTGAGAAGGTTGCCGCCGGCGTCCAGCATCACCACGCCGGCGCCCTCCTCCTCGGCCTTCTTTCCGCCGGCTCCGGCTCTTCCCTCCCCCGGAGGGGCTCCACCCGCCGTCACGACAGTGCCTTTTGAAGAAGAGAGGCGCCCGGCAATGTTGACCTGCCGGCCGATGGGAGTGGTCTCGTCCCTTTCCCCGTCGAGAAGAAAACGCGCCACCGCAACCCTTCCCGTGTGCAGACTAATGCCCATGCGGAAGTCCGTCTTCTTCTGCTTCCGCAGTTTCAGAAGCATGTGCTGCATGGCCACCGCCGCCCTCAGCGCGGAAAGGTTGTCCGTCCTGGAACGCCGGCTGACACCGAAGGTTGCCATGAAACCGTCGCCCAGATACTTTTCGATCTTTCCGCCGAAGGTGCTGACAACTATAGCGGCGGGATCGAAGATGCGATAGAGCTCGACCGTCAGGTCGCTCTCGGAAATGGCCCTCTCGGACGTCTTCAGAAAATCTCTCAGATCGGCGAAGAGAATCGACACCTTCCTGACGTTGCTCACCACGTCGGCGCGCCGGGAGATCTGGTAGAGGCTGCCTTCGGCGAACTTCTCGCGCGTCTCGCGGTCGTCGAAGCCCTTTTCCGCCGGCACGAGACACCGTCGAACGGCACAGAGCGCCTGCGTACGGAGCAGACAGTCCGCGAGGTCCAGGTACGCGCAAAAGAGTTCCCCCCACCCCCCGAGTCGATCTCTTTCCTTCTTGAGAATTCTGTTCCTGGTGACCGGAACGACGACCTCGTCAATATCGTGAAGGAGACTCTCCACCACCGGCCTCTGCACGGCGTAGCGCACCAGGCGCCCCTCGTTCAGCATCGTCCCGGGCGAAACGGAAGGAGCCACTGACTCCAGCAGTTCGAGCCACTGTTTCTGCTCCCTCCTGATGCCCGTTTCGAGGCGGCCCTCAAAGATCCTTCCCAGTTCTTCGTAGGCGCCGGACCCTATCCGGAAGCGTCTGTTTTCAGAAATAAGCACGCCCTGGGCATCGAAAGTTCGAAGGTCCACCTCCGTGAGGGGAAGCTGGTCCTCCATGACGGCCTTGGCGAGGCCATTGTTCCTTCCCGCTCCTCTCCGGAACTCGACCACCCTCGCTTCGGGACGGCTGAGGCTCTCCAGCGCCTTTTTCTCCAGACGTTTGTACAGGCCGGAAAGAAGCGGGTGGATCTGGTACTTCAAGGCCGGCTTTTCGCCGGTCTCCATGAAGTAGGCCTTCATGACTTCCGCAACCTGCAGGCTGTGCGCCACCCAGAAGAGGTTGCTCAGCCCCAGCCTCCGGTCGGCAAGAAGAATGTGCCTCAGGGTCTCGGCGAGTACCTGCCCGTACTCGCCGGTTTCGTCATTGACGGAATCGGCCGGCCCTCCGCGACCGCCGGCCACGGCATGGACCATGCGCCCCAGATGCCGATGAAAGGTTTCTCTCAGTTCGGGGTCGAACCTGATGTGGAGCCTCTCCAGCCCGTCCTCACCCGCTTCGCCTGGAGGGAATGCCGGCAGAGGGGAGCCGAGGAGCCTGTGGAGTTCACTTCTCTCGCCGAAGAGATAGTACTCCCCTCTCCGGAGCCTCCCCAGGAGAAGGCTTTCCAGTGGCATCAGCCGCTCCCGCCGCTACCCTCAGTCCCGGCGCCCGCTTCGCGAAACGTGCGGTCGAGTATACCGTTCACGAAAGCGCCCGACTCCTCGGTACTGTATTTCTTGGCGATATCGACGTATTCGTTGATGGTGACCTTCGGCGGAATGTCGTCGCGGTGAAGGATCTCGAAGGTGGCCAGCCTGAGAATGTTCCTGTCAATCATGGCCATTCGGCCCGGAGGCCAATGGGAGGAGTACTCCTTGATGCGCTCGTCCAGTTCCTCCAGACGCTCCATGGCGCCCCTCACGAGTTCCTCAGTGAAGTGCCGCACCTCCGGATCCTGCTTATCCTGGGACTCCCAGACGACGCCGAAGAGCTCTTCCACGGGAAGCGGACCGGCGTCGTGCTGGTACATGATCTGCAGCGCCAGCACCCGCGCCTTTCTTCTTTTGCCCATTTCCCGTCCGGCCGGCCGTTACTTTCCGGAGAACCTGGCGTTCAGATCGGCCATCTCGACAGCGTTCACAGCCGCCGTGAAGCCCTTGTTGCCCACCTTCGCCCCGGCTCTTTCAACCGCCTGCTCCACCGTGTCGGACAGGATAACACCGTTGATAACCGGAGAGGGACCTTCCAGCCCGACCTGGGCGAGACCCTTTGTCACTTCCGCGGCAAGGTAGTCGAAGTGAGGCGTCGCGCCCCTGATGACCGCACCGAGGCAGACTATGGCCTTGTAGCGCTTGGCCCTCTGCATCTTGAGGGCCGCAAAGGGTATCTCGAACGAACCCGGGACCCAGGCGACATCGATGTCCTTTTCGAGAACTCCGTTTCTCAGCAGGCCGTCACGGGCCCCGTCGAGAAGGTTGGAGGTGATGAAGTCGTTGAAACGCGACACCACGATCCCGACACGCATCCCCCGTCCTGAAAGCTGCCCTTCGAAAACTTTTCCCATTTCAAGCTCCTTTCTCTTCCGTATGCTCTCCCCCCCCGGACCCATCTTCAGTCCACGAGGTTTCCGTATTCGTGCAGGTTCCCGATCAGATGTCCCATCTTGTCCCTCTTGGTCTTGAGATACTGCTCGTTCCCCGCACGCGGCTTCACTTCAATGGGGACTCTCTCCACCACGTCCAGCCCGTAGCCGCCGAGACCGACGATTTTCTTGGGGTTGTTCGTCATGAGGCGAAGGTGGTGCAGCCCCAGGTCCGCCAGGATCTGCGCGCCGATGCCGTAGTCTCTCAGGTCGGGCTTGAAGCCGAGCGAGACGTTGGCCTGCACGGTGTCCATTCCCTTGTCTTGAAGCTCGTAGGCCTTCAGCTTGTTGAGAAGGCCGATGCCCCGCCCTTCCTGCCGCATGTAGAGCAGCACACCTCTCCCCTCATCGGATATCATCTCCAGTGCCCGCTGAAGCTGTTCCCCGCAGTCGCAGCGCTGGGAGCCGAAGACGTCGCCGGTCAGGCACTCGGAGTGTACTCTCACAAGAACGTGGTCGTTTTCTCCGTAGGAGCCCTTTACAAGGGCCACGTGCTGCTGCTCATCTATGTCGTTCTCGTAGATGACGGCCTTGAAGTCTCCGTAGGGCCCGGTGGGAATGGTGGTTTCAGCGGCCCGGCGGATAAGCGAGTCGTTTCTCATTCTGTACTTGATCATGTCCGCGATGGTCCCGATCTTGAGATCGTGCTTTTCGGCGAACTTCGTCAGGTCCGGCATCCTCGCCATGGTGCCGTCCTCATTCATGATCTCGCATATGACCCCCGAGCGAATAAGGCCGGCCATTCTAGCCAGGTCGACCGACCCCTCCGTCTGTCCCGCCCTCTTCAGCACCCCCCCCCTGGCTGCCCGAAGCGGAAAGACGTGTCCCGGGCGCGCCAGATCTTCCGGTCGGCCATGCGGGTCGATGGCGGCCCGTATGGTGGTGGCCCTGTCGGCGGCGGAAATCCCGGTGGTCACGCCTTTGCGGGCCTCGATTGAGACGGTGAAGGCCGTCCCGAAGCTCGAGGTATTGTCCCTCACCATGGGAGGCAGACCCAACTGGTCAACTTTCTCCGGCTCCATGGAAAGGCAGATCAGGCCCCTCCCGTGGGTCGCCATGAAGTTGACGGCCTCGGGCGTCACCTTCTCCGCGGCCATGGTGAGATCGCCCTCGTTCTCACGATCCTCGTCATCGACAAGGATGACCATCTTCCCCTGCCTGATATCTTCTATCAGATCCTCGGTTCTTGACACTTCCATAGTTCCGTGCTCCTTGTGTTGCGCGCTCTCTTCCAGCTCCGCACCATCACTCTTCGGCGCCGGCAAACGGAAATCGTCCGCGGTTCTTCTCTCCCTTCCCGGCAAGAAACTTACGCACGAGTTTCGCCAGGTAATCCACTTCAATGTTGACCTTTTCCCCCGCCTTCTTCCTGCTGAGGGTCGTACGCTCCTGCGTCTCGGGTATGATGAAGACGTCGAAGGACTCCCTCCCCGCGCTGCCGACGGTGAGACTCACGCCGTCTATCGCCACTGAGCCCTTGTCGACGAGAAGCTCCGCCGCCGCCGGGGCGTTGATAACAATCTCCAACCCCCCGGAGGTCTGCGTCGCACGCCGTATGGTCCCGATGCAATCCACGTGGCCCAGCACTATGTGCCCGCCCAGCGGGTCCGATGCCGAAACGGGTCTTTCCAGATTCACGCGTTCTCCGGGCTTCAACCATCCCAGGGTGGAGTGTTTCCGCGTGGCTTCGGAAAGATCGGCCGAGAAGAAACCCGGGGCGACCTTCGTCGCCGTCAGGCAAACTCCGTTGACGGCCATGGAGTCGCCGGTCCTGAGCTTCCCGCCGCCTTCGGAATATGAAACCTCGATCTTCCCGTAACCCCCACGGCGGCTGTTGCTTCTCACCACCCCGATCCCCTGTATCAACCCGGTGAACATCAGTTCTTTCCGTTCCTCAGGTAGCCCTCGACCATGATGCTCTTCCCCACCCGAGTGTAGGAGAGATCCCACAGGCTGATCGCGTCCCGCAGGGAACTGACCCCCTCTCCCCCGACGGCGCCCGGCGCCTCTTTGCCGCCAATGATGGTGGGGGCTATGAAGTACACCACCTTGTCAACCACACCGGCGGAGAGCGCGGAAGCCGCAACCTCCGACCCTCCTTCGATCATGACACTCGCCACACCCCTTTTTCCGAAGATCGTCATTAGTTCCTTCATGTCGATGAACTGGCCCTGCTTTTTCATGACCAACACTTCCGCGCCGAGTTTTCTCAGCTTTTCCGCCCTCTCCCCGGACGCCAGGCCGGTAGTGACGATGATTGTCTTCCCCTCCCCGCCATGGGTGAGCACTTTCGCCCGGTGGGGAATCCGCAGAAGCGGATCCATGACGACGCGGTCCGGATTTCTTCCTTTGCCTCCCGGGACGCGGGTCGTAAGCCTGGGGTCATCGGCGAGGACCGTGCCGATCCCCACCAGAATGGCGTCGGCGCCGTTCCTCATATCGTGCACCACGGCCCTCTCTTCCTCACCCGTGATCCACCGCGAGTCCCCCGTTCTCGTGGCGGTCTTGCCGTCGAGGCTCACGGCGCTCTTGATGAAGACAAAGGGAAGCCCCGTCCGCACATGCTTCAGATACGTCTCGTTCAGCCTCCCGGCACTCTCCGCTGACAAACCGTACGTCACAGGAATACCCGCACGTGAGAGGATCCCCCCGCCCCTTCCCGAAACCCGCGGATTCGGGTCTTCCATGGCGGCGTAAACCCTTCCGATACCGGCCGTTATGATAGCCTCGGTGCACGGGGGCGTCCTTCCGTGGTGACAGCAGGGCTCCAGGTTGACGTAAAGGTCGGCGCCGAGCGTCTCCTTTCCGGCCTCGCGGATGGCCATCACCTCCGCGTGAGGCGCTCCCGCACGCTGATGAAAACCCTCGCCTGCGACCGCCCCCCTCCGGACAATCACACAGCCGACCATGGGATTGGGTCTGGTCAGGCCGCGTGCGCGCCCAGCCAGCTCGAGCGCACGCAGCATGTATTTCTCCTCGCCCGGCTCTTTCATCACTTCCCTTTCATAAAAAAAATCCCGAAGATTTCTCCTCGGGAGGCGCACCTCTCTGTATTCTTCTCCCATCCAGGCTCTTACTGTCGGCTGTGGTGTTCCACCACATCGGTCCCCTTGCGGGGATTCGCGGGCTGTTACCGCCGGCCGGGAATTACACCCTGCCCCGAAGAATTGTCTTGCTTACGTTTTTGTATTTTATGTAGAGATCATAATAATATCAGGAAGTTACTTTGTCAAGGATTGCCGGGGCCCGTTGGGGTATGATTGACCGGACCGGCACCAAGGCCGCTGCCACATCTGGGAAAACGGATAATACGATCTTCCCGCGGGAGGAATCGCGGGACCGGAACCTGCGGAAGCCGCCTACTCCGCGCTCCCTACGTCAACCCTTTCCCTGAGTTCCTTGCCGGCCTTGAAGACCGGTACTTTCTTCGCTTCGATGCTCACCTGCATGCCCGTCTTGGGATTGCGTCCGTCACGGGACCGCCTCTGCTTCACTTTGAAGCTTCCAAAGCCTCTGATCTCGACCCGGGGACTGCCGGAACTCGCCAAGGCGTTCTTGATGCTCTCGAGAACCTCGTTGACGATGATTTCTGTCTGTTTCTTCGTCAGACCCTCAATCTTCTCGGCAACCTGCTCTATCAATTCTGATTTTGTCATCGACCCCTCCTGATTCGTGACGATTTTTATACATGATATTGTATAGTTAGTGACCAAGGAGTCAACAAGAAATTTCAACCCCGCAGGCAGGCCCGCACTCTGCCTCCCGTCTCTCCGCGGGTGCGGAGTTTCTCAATCGGGCAGTTCTATTCTCAGCGCACGGAGGAACCGCTTGTCAAACGCGGAAACCCTTCGAGCCGCCGATTTCTTGACCTGGTTCTTCTCCGGTCCGTAAATGATCTGTCTAATCTCTGTGCCGCGGTTCTTCAGGCCCAGGATGACGGCCATGGTTATGCTCGCGTCATGGCCACCCTCCTCAATCTCCTTGAGGATGCCGCTGAGTTTCTCCGATTCCTGGATCGTATCGCCAAGTGCCCGGCTGAGTTTGTCTATCAGACTTTTGAGTTCTTCGCTCATTCGCTTTTCCGTGATCTTCCGACACAATCGACGTGCCTGTGAGCCTGCGTTATGACTTGTAGCGGCTGAAGTCCTCCGGGGTGATGCGCTCCAGCCATTTCTTCCAGTCTTCCTTGTCCCCGATATCCTTCTCCATTTCAAAGCTCTGGGCCTGGGACATGACCTCCCGGGTCACGAAGATCGGAGTCCTGGCCCTCAAGGCAAGCGCAATGGCATCACTCGGGCGGGAGTCAAGCTTGAGTTCCTCTCCCCTGCAGTCGAAATAGATGGTCGCGTAGAAGGTGTTATCCAGGAGGTTGTCCACCACCACCCTGCTCATTCGGCTCTCCACCACACTGAAGAAGTTGTTGAGGAGATCGTGGGTCATGGGCCGCGGCGTGCTGACATTCTCCATCTCCAGGGCAATGGCGTTGGCCTCAAAGACACCAATCCAGATAGGCAGCAGACGCTTCCCGTTTACATCCTTCAGAAGGACGATGGGAACGTTGGTGATCGGGTCAAAGGTCAGCCCCTTGACGGCCACTTCCAGCATAGCGTCATCGGTCATGTCAACTGCTCCTACGGACAAAATATACACGCGTTTCCAGGGCATGGCAACCCTGGAACACGTCTAACCCATCAGCACCTCGATGGTCCTCCTCACCGATCTGGCGAGGACCTCGAGATTGTAGCCGCCCTCCAGGGCAAAAACGAGAGGAGAGCCGCCGGCCGCCTCCACGATCGAGGAGACCACTTTTTCGACTCCGCTGTCGGTGACCTCCAGGCCGGCCAGCGGGTCGTCCCGGTGAAGATCATAGCCGGCTGAGACCAGTACGATGTCGGGTTCGAAGCGGGCCGCAGCGTCCCGGAACGACTCCTCGTAGGCGCCCACCAGTTCGGTGTCACCAGCGCCCGCGGGAAGCGGTATGTTCATGGTGAAGCCCTCTCCCGCTCCCGCCCCTTTCTCCGAGGCCCTTCCCGTGCCGGGGTAATGCGGGAACTGATGGGTGCTGAAGTAGAAAACAGAATCGTCCTCGTAGAAGATCTCCTGAGTCCCGTTGCCGTGGTGAACGTCGAAATCAGCGATCATGACTCGATGGTAACCGATTTTTCTGGCATACCTGGCGCCTATGGCCACATTGTTGAAAATGCAGAAGCCCATCCCCCGGTCCCGCTCCGCGTGGTGGCCCGGGGGTCTGACGGCGCAGAAGACGCGCTCCGCTCTTCCCTCGTCCACCATCGTCACCGCCGTCTTCACTGCGCCCGCGGCGTAGAGGGCCGCCTCGTGTGTCTGTTCGGAGACGTACGTATCGGGGTCGAGATACCCCGACCCCAGGGAACTCACCGTCTTCATGTACTCACGGGTGTGAACAGCCGCAACGTCTTCTTCCGCAGCCCGTTCAGGCCGGGCATGCCCGATTTTCTCCCACAGGCCGGAAGACCTGATCTCACCGATGCAGGCCCGCAGCCTGTCGCTCGTTTCCGGGTGGGACTCAGGCATGCGGTGACCGAGAAAAACGTCGTCGTAGATCAGGGCGGTCTTTTTCATGTGAACCGGTTCGCTGCGGCCCGCCTCAGCCCTTGTCGGTCAGGGAGGTCATGAACTCATCCCAGGTGAGCTTGAAATTGGACGGCAGCTTCGGGAACTCACCCTCACTGAAGCTCACCTGGCTCCGGGGACGACGGAGCATGGCGAAAAGCGCCTTCTCGCCCTTGCGGCCCTCGAGGACGGCGTGCTTCAATTGACCTTTTTCGAGATAAACCAAGCCCTTGGAGGGGCCGGAGCGAACGGATACTACTCCTGTTCGCACCGAGGCCTTGAGAAACTCGATGGTATCGACCAGGATGTTCTCCATCTTTTCAGCGGGGACCGACGATTCCCCTCCCTGGACAACATCCTCACGACCCTGCAGTCTTCCCACGAGCTCCCGCACTTTTTCCACCAGCTGAGACAGGTCGAAGGGCTTGGTGAGGTACGCGTCGGCACCGAGACGGCCGGCGAGGACCCTCTCAGGTGTCTGGTCAAGAGAGGTCAGAAAGACAAAAGGTATGGCTTTTGTCGACGGAAGAGTCCGGAGCGTCTGACAGAGCTCCCACCCGTCCATTTCGGGCATGACGATATCGGAGATCACCAGGTCGGGCTTGTGGGCCAGCGCCCCGGCCACACCCTCTTCACCGTTCTGCGCCTCCACGGTGGCGAACCCCTCCGCCTGAAGCGCTTCCTTCAGCACCTCCAGCACCACCTCGTCGTCGTCGACAAGCAGTATCGTTCTCGCCACTTCCCTTTCCTCCTGCTTCCTCTGGGTCTGTGAGAAATCAGCTTGTTCCCTTCACAAACCCTTAACACCTGCACTGTCTGCTAAACTCTATCCAAAAGGATATGGACCGTCAACAGAACCGCTGGAAATCCACCGCACAATGAACGCGCAGGAAAAAAGAGCCGGCCCGCCGCGGTTTGTCTGTGACGTCATGCTCGGCAGTCTGGCGCGCCGGCTGCGCCTCTTCGGCTACGACGTCACCTACAGCAGCGACGCCTCAGACGACTCGCTTCTCATCGCCTCGCTGCAGGAAAAGCGGACCCTTCTCACCAGGGACGTGTCACTCGGGCGCTCGGCGGGAAGAGGCGCCGTCATCCTCCGCTCGATGTCTCTCCACGAGCAGTTGAGCCAGGTTTTCTCGTTCCTGGGGTGCTCCTGCCGCCCCAGGCCATTCTCCCGATGCTCACTCTGCAACACGCCGCTTGCGGAGCTTCCCCCCGGAAGCGCCGAGGGCAAGGTCCCCGAGTATGTCAGAAAACAGCAGAAGAGCTTCTCCTGCTGTCCCGGTTGCGAGAGGGTCTACTGGGAAGGGAGCCATCGTCGCGAAATGCTCCGCAGCATGGAGCCGTTCCTTCCGGCCCGCGGTGAAGAAGAGGGTTAGCGCACTAGTTGGAGCTGTCGCGGCCCCGGGGAACGGCGGCTATCGACAGCCTGCGCAGATCGTGGACTCTGGCCAGGTCAATCAGCGCCACGACTTCTCCGTGGCTGGCGGTGCTGTCTGCCCGAATGACGACACTCCGGGCGTTCTCCCTCTGTGACTCCATCCTGAAAAGATCCTTCAGCGCCGCTCTGCTCATTTCCCTGCCCGCGACGGTAATCCTGCCGCTGCCGTCCAGTTCGACGGTTATCCCGTCTTCCACCGCCGCCGCCGCCGACTCCACGGCAGGCAGAGCGATGTCGATGCTAACTTCTCCGATTTTGAAGGTTGAAGTGAGAACGAGAAAGATAACCAGTTGAAGAACAACGTCTATCAGCGAGACCATAACCACCTGCGGTTCCCTGTTCCTCTTGCGGACGCGAAACTTCATCTCACTTCTTCCACTCAGCATGCCGCCCGACGAGCACCTCCACCAGTTGAAGCGAGTGATGCTCCATTTCGCTTACCAGGGTTTCCACCCTGCTCGTGAAGTAGTAATAGAAGAGGAGCGACGGTATCGCAACGATAAGGCCGGCCGCGGTGGTTATAAGCGCCTCCGAGATGCCCGAAGCGAGGGCAAACGGATTTCCGGGTCCCTCAAGGGCGATCACGCGAAAAACCTTGATCATTCCCGTGACGGTCCCCAGCAGGCCGATGAGGGGTGAGATGGTGGCGCAGATTCCAAGCCAGCTGAGATTCTTCTCCAGCACCGGAACTTCCTGTCTCCCGGCGTCTTCAACAGTGAGTCGGATTTCTGCGCGAGGGCTGCCGGCGCTCTGCAGACCGGCCATGACGACATTCGTCATGGGTGTGTTCACCCTTCGGCAGAGGGTCATCGCCTCCTCCACCACACCCTGCCCGATCCAGTGGTTTATCTGTACGATAACATCCGGGGCGATGACCTTGACCCTGCGCATGTTCCACAGCCTCTCGAGAATGATCGCAAGGGCAAGAACGGAGCACACCCCCGAGGGGCAGCATGATTACTCCTCCGCTTCTGATTGTCTCGAGCACCGCGTCTCCTCTCTCCCTGCCGGGCGGCCTTTCCCGGGCGTATGATAGCACCTTTTCATCCTTTACCGTCCCTTCCCGCCGTGCGCAGCACCTTGCCTTGCCTCCCCGAGTTCCTCTCGGGCGAGTTCGGCAATGACCTCGTCTTCGCCGGCCATGACAAGGCGGTAGAGCCTTTCCGCCTCCTCTTTCAGGCCCATCCCGCGGGCTATCCCCGCGGCCCGAAACGCTGCGCGCAACGAGAACTTCCCCTGGGGAGCAATGGTCATGGACCTCAGGTACTCATCGTAAGCCCCGGGGGCGCGGTCGGTCCTCTGGAGTGTTTTGCCCAGCTGGAAAGCCGCCCCCCCCTCCAGCTCCCTTCCTGCTCCCGGCTGAATACTGCGAAAGGCCTCTTCCGCCTCGTTGTAGCGACCCTGCTCCAGGGCCAGCACTCCGCGCTGGTACTGGGTCCCGGGCAGCAAGGGCGACTCGCCAAACCTCTCAGCCAGAAGCCGGTACGCCTCCATGGCTGCCGCCGGGTTCTCGCCCCTGAGGTGACATCCCGCCGAGTCGAAGACGGCATACGGCGCCAACGGGTGTTCCGGACGGTTCCTGAGGATATCCCGGTATTCCCGCAGCGCTCCTTCACAATTCCCCTCCTCCAGGTACAGGTTCGCGAGTTCAAATCGCCGTTCCGCCTCGAGCAGCCCGTCGCCCTGGATCAGCTCCTGCCGCAGTCTGGCGGCCGCCTCCATCCGGTCCCCCCTGCTTCGATCAGCGAGGGCCGCCTGGATGACGACCTGCGGAGTGGATTCTCCCCCGGGGTAGTCTCTCAGAAGCCACGCGAAGATCTCCCCCGCCTCTTCATACCTCTTTTTCAGCAGCAGCTGCCGGCCTAATTGGGCCAGGACTCTGGGGGCCAGGGTGTTCTCCGGATACCGGGAGGCAAACTTCCTGGAAAGCCGCGCGAATCTCGCAAAGTCCCCCCGTGCCAGGGTAACCAGGCTGATGCCGTACTCCGCATCCAAGACATAGTCGCTCCGGGGATACAGGCGCAGGACCTCGCGGTAGGCATCGAGGGCCTCCGGGAGCTTTCTCAGGCGATAGAGCGAGTCGGCTCTCCTCAGCTGAGAGACAGGCGCAATTTCGCTCTCTGGACTCTTTCGTATCACATCCGCAAACATCCCCGCAGCGTCCTCGAACCTCTCGGAACGGTACATTCCCCGGGCCAGCTGGAAGCGGGCATCGTCGGCGTAGTCGCTCCTGGGCCTTATTGCCAGAACTGTATTGAATTCCCGTGCGGCGCTGTCAGCATCGCCCATCTGCAGATAGGTCATCCCGAGATTGAAGCGCGTCTTGCCCCCTTGGGAAGACCACGAGGGTTTCTGAAGAAAATGGAGGTAGAGTTCCGTGGCCTCGCTCGCCTTGCCCTGACGGACAAGAGAGTCGGCGAGGCGAATCAGTGCGTTTTCCTGGTAGACCGTCTCCTGCGGGGACTCCACAATCTGACGGAACTTGTTTTCCGCCTCCCTCCAGTTCTCCTGCCGGTAGTAATTATCACCAAGGTGAAAGAGAGCGCCCTTCTCTCTCGGCCCGCCGGGAAGCGTTTCCAGCGCCTTGCCAAAGGCGAGGGACGCATCGGCATGCCTCCCCTGCCGGGTTCGGGATACTCCCAGCCAGAAGTACGCCTCTGCTGCGCCCTTCTTCGTGGGAGCCATGGCAGAGAAAGATTTGAACGCCTCAGCGGCACGTGAAAAGTCCTCCGCCCGAAACGCAGCCCACCCTGCCCAGGGGAGGATCTGCTTCTCCTCTTCCGGGACTGCCTCTTCCAGGACTGTCTCGAAGACGGCCAGCGCCTCATCGAAGGCACCCGTCATGGTGAGCGAAAGGGCTGTCATGAGGGCCGAGCGCTGCCTCAGCCGGCCCCCCTCTCCCGCCGTTGCGGCCCGCTCGAAGTGGACAAGGGCGGCATCGTAGTTTTCACTTTCGTAGTAGCTCTGCCCCAGAAGGAAAAGGGCCCTCTCCAGCCATGGACTTGCACCGTACTCCTCGACAAGGGTGAGGAGCGCCTCCCTTGACTCCTCGTGCCCCCCCATTCTCAGGTAGGACCATCCCGCAAGCAGAAGGCACTCGTCGGCAAGAAAGCTCTCCGGGTATTCCCCCGGCAGTTCTCCAAACGTCTCCCCCGCCCTGCGGTAGTCTCCTTCTTCCAGGCGGCACCAGCCGATGCCATAGAGGGCCGCAACCGAATACGGGCCGCCGGGGAATTTCCTCAGATACTCACCGTATCGTTTTCTCGCTTCTTCCCGGGAACCTCCCATCCTCAGAGCCTCGCCCCACTGAAAGAGGGCGAGGCCGGGATTCGAGAAGCCCCGGTATTCTCTTGCCACACGCCGGAACTGCTCCGCCGCCGCATCGAATCTCCCAAGCTGGACGAAAACTTCGCCTATATTGAAGGACACCAGCGCGGCGGAGGGGGCGTTTGGATGGTCGTCCAGAAACTGTCTGTAGTACCCGAGGGCGTCCTCCAGGCTTCCCCTTCTCCTCGCTATCCCGCCCAGGGAGGTCAGGACAGTGGCCCGGAGTTTCTCCCCCGGCTCTTCCCGGAGAAGGATGCGGTACGTCTTGTCCGCCTCGTCCCACTGGCCGCTCCCCGCATGGCTCTCGGCAAGCCAGTACAGGGCCCTGTCCCTGAGAGGTGACGACCCGAACCGCGTCAGCATCTCAAGGAAAGCCTCCGCCGCCTGCTGGTACTCCTTCTTCCCGTAACGGTAAAGACCCAGTGCGTACTGGAAACGGTCCCCGCCCCGCTGTGGTCTGCGGGTGGTGGAGAGGGGGTGCCCGATCCAGGACTCCCGCGAGAGGGGCTGCCTCAGGAGCCTGGCCTCTATTCCCTCCCACTGGTCCCACTCGAGGCGGGGAAAGGCAGGCGTGACCCGGCGGCTGTCGGGGGCCTGCGCGACTCTCCGCCCGACGCCGTCGAGCAATTCCATACCCGCCTCAGCCCACGGGGGCGGAGGCATACTGAAACTCGAATCGTCGGCGCGGACCATACGGTGCGGGGACGATGCGATCAGGAGAGCGACCGCCAGGGCGAGGAGCCTGCCGGCGGACAGGTGCGGCACGAAATCAGTCCTGCGCCGTGAATGTATCCCAGCCTCTGCACTGCGGACATCGCCAGGAGAGGTCCTTCGCCTTCAGCCCGCAGCGGGTGCAGGTATACGGTTCGGAGGGAGCGTACAGAACCTCAACGGCCTCGGAGTACTCTTTCTCCATCTCCTCCTGCATGTGATTTCTGACGAGGATCTGGCTGATCTGCCGCCTCGCTTCGAGCGAGCGCGGCTGGGTGCTGAGCGCCTCTCGCAGATGCCTCAGGGCCTCGGGCACCATATCTCGTTTGGCGTAATACTCCCCCAGCGTCACCCTGGCCATAACGTTCCCGGGATTCTTCGCCACGACATTCTCCAGCATCTTGGCGATGTCGTCGTAGCGGTTCTGTTCGAAGTATGCCTTTTCCAGTCTCCGGTAGGCGAGGTACGCAAACGGCGCGTCCTGTGTCACGATTCCTTCCCATATCTCGACGGCCTTGCCGGCCTTCCCCTCTTCGAGGTAGAAATCCCCCAGGTGCAGAGCGGCGTCGAGACAGGAGGGGTCGATAGAAAGGGCGCTCTTGAAGGCCTTGTGCGCCTTGTCCCGCTCTCCCCGGGCGATCGCCTCCTTGCCCGTTTCCGTCTGCAGGTGAGCGAGAATGTTCTTCTGTTTCGATCCGGTCCTCTTGTCGTACTGCTGCTGCGCCTTGAAGGCCTCCTGCCAGTTCCTTTCTTCCTCGTATATTGCAGCCAGTTCCTGATAGACCTCGATCTTGTTGGGATTGATCCCCAGCACCTGCTTGAAAACACTGACCGCTCTCTCCCACAGTCCGGCGCTCTTGTAGTCGGCGCCGAGGGCGAGAAGAATGCGCTGCCTCTCCTTGTCGTTCAGGTCGGGACGGGCCAGGATGCTCCGGTGAAGCCTGATTGCCCTGTCGAAATCCCCTTTGGTACGGTAGAGGTGACCCAGCCCCAGGTAGGCCTCTATCGTATCCGGGTCCAGATGGGTGACCCTGATGAACTCCTCAATGGCCTTGTCGGTCTCGTTGGAGAGGAGGTAGTTCAGACCCTTGATGTAGTACTGCTCTCCCCGTTCGGGGGTCTGCGCCCCCCGGGCCTTGCCCATGCGGGACGTGAGGTACCCGAGGATGAAACTGAGCAGAGCTATCACCGCTGTGACGGAGTAGCGGTTGGTGAACAAGTCAGTATTCATGCCGGAATCCGCAGAGAGCGGCCCACATCACAACCGGTGGGCTTCTTCTTCCTCTTCCTCCAGGGGGAGATTCCTAAGACTCTTCACTTCGTTTTCCAACTTCTCGACGCTCTTCTTCTGCTTGCGCAACCTGGAGTGCAGCCTCAGGTGGTCGGCCAGGCCGATGAACCCCGCCATCGCGGCGCCTCCGAAGACGGAAATCACGACCACAAAGAACAGCGGCATCTGCGCTTCGTACGAGAAAAGACTCGTCATGGAGAACCGAAGCTTCACCACCTCCATGTTTTCAACCCCGAAAATGATGAGAACAAAAAGTACCGCGAGGATCAACAGCCACCGAATAACACCCATCGCTTCCTCCTTGTCAAAGGGTCTGTGAGAAAAAACCTGTTTCCTCTCAAACCCTAAGGCTTTCTCACGTCCTCTGCAGACACGTCATGGTATCCCGCCCAAACTATCAAGTCAAGACGCGGAAAGGCTTATTTACTCTCAGACAATTCTTGTAATGCGAGGCCGAAGGCCGGCGCTTTCGGGATGGCGGCGCCGGAAGAGCCTCGTCCCGGCCACGGCAAGGACAGCCCCGGTCAGGCCTCCCGCGCCCGCGGCCATTGCGGCCGCCTCAGGCCCCGCCAGCGCACCTGCCACCGCCTGGGCGGCGCCCGCCCCCGCCAGGATACCCAGGACGGGCACCATGTACACCTGGAAGGAGGCCTTCAACAGGGCGCCGGAAGGGACGGCCATCAGCACCTCGTCCCCCTCCCTGGCCCCGATCCCGTTCAGCGCTTCCACGACGCGCTCCTTCCCCGCCCCGCCCCGGCAGGAACCCGCGGCGGCGCAGCCCGAGCAGTGGGAACTCTCGGAAGCCCGCACGAGCGCAGTACCGCCCCTCTCCTCTACAACAACTCCCCGTTCTTCGATGTTCATCAGCCCTTGAGCCCTAGGGGCTCACGCAAGAATAACTTCCCATTTTTGCATCTCATCTCCAGGCCGTCTTCGGCCGATCCTCAATCACAAAATCCTCGAAAGAGCCCTGCTATTCCTGCGGTTTCGCTCATTCAGATCAACCAAATACGACCCGAATCTGAGCGCAAATTCCGTGAACTTATTCTTGCGTGAACCCTATAGGTAATGCTCGGGAATCCTCTCTCTCAGTATTCTGATGAGCGGAAGGAGGAGAAAGATTTTCAGCAGATCCGCAGGCAGGGGAAGAAGCCAGCCGATTTTCGCAACTTGCATGAATCCGACCTCCTTCGCCTGCAGGACGGTGAGATTCCAGTAGAGGTACAGACCGCCGAAGAGGTAGATCACAGCCAGGCCGCAGAGCATCGCCGTCAGCAGGCGCAGGCTTCCCGCGTGGCGCCACCTTCCGGCGACGAGTCCGCCGGCGGCGGATCCGCCCGCGAAACCGCAGAGATATCCAAACGTGGGATTGAGGACATAGCCCGGCCCTCCCCCCTGCGCGAAAACAGGCAGGCCGATGAGTCCCGTGACGACGTAGACAGCCTGACTCAGGGCCCCCATCCGTGGACCGAGGAGAATGCCGCTCAGAAGAACCGCGGCTGTCTGCAGCGTCAGCGGCACGGCGGGCAGCGGAATGCGGACGTAGGCCCCCACGGCGGTCAGGCCCGCAAAGAGGGCAACCGTCGCGGCCTGGCGCGGGGGGATTCGAAGTGGCGGCATTGTTCTCTCCGGCGGGACATCACATGGAGCCGACGGTCGGATTTGAACCGACGACCTGTCGATTACGAATCGACTGCTCTACCTCTGAGCTACGTCGGCACCTCTCAATCAGGATGCCGGCTGGACACCGGGCATTTCTTGTAGCACCCGGACATCCTCCTGTCAACCTCCCGCCAATGCGGCCCACGGCCTGTTGCAGGGAAAGCGGCCGTCTGGTATGACCGGAGCATGAAAGACCGCCTTATTCTCATTGCCGTCGCGGCCCTGGCTTTTCTGTGCACTCCCGTCCCGGGACGCGGGGAAGAGGTCCGGACCGCCTCGTGCCGCCGGGGCCCGGTGACGGTCTTCTCCGCGCCCCGCGACCGCGCCACTGCCTGCCGGGTGGCGGATATCTCCGCGGAAATCCACCGAAACATCCGCTCCCGGCTGGGACTCCTGCACGAAGTCGAGGTCTCCCTTTACATCATCACCCGGAGGCCCCCGCCCTCGACTGTTCCCATCTCACCCGAGACGCTCGATCCCTGGCTGGCAGGTGTGGCGCTCTCCGACAGGCAGGCCATAGTGGTCCGCATGAAACCCGGCCAGACCGCCTCCGACCACCATTCCCTCCTCGCCCACGAACTGACCCATGTCATCATCCGCAAGGACTATCCCCGCTCCGCTT
>JAUWCW010000362.1 GCA_030609125.1 Candidatus Rokuibacteriota bacterium | reverse complement strand
GTCGACATCGACCATGAGCTGGGCGAAGTGCGGGTACGCCCCCTCGGGGGTGTAGGTCAAAAGGAAGCGCGGCTGCCCCCCGCCGACCATGGTGGCCACGTGGGTGATCCCCTCCCGCTGGAGCAGGAACTCTTCCGCCCGCTCCATCCGTTGCGTCGTCTCGTCGATGTGGGTTCCCGTGGGCAAGAAAAAGTCGACGTAGAACTGCGGCCTCGTCGAGTCGGGAAAGAAGCTCTGCTTCACCGATCCGAAACCGACGAGGGAGAGCACGAAGAGGCCCGCCACCAGGGCGGCGGTGACCATGCGCGCCCGGATGGCCAGGGAGAGAACGGCCCTGTAGCCCCGGAAGAGAGCGCCGCCGTAGGGGTCCTTCTCCTCCTTCCCGCCGCCTTCCTTCACCTTGAGGAAGGTGTTGCAGAAAAGGGGCGTGATGGTTACGGCCGTCACCCAGCTCATGGAAAGGGAGATGAGGATGACGGTGAAGAGGGAGCGGCAGTACTCACCGGTGCTGTCCTGGGAGGTGCCGATGGCGGCGAAGGCCATGATGGCGATGACGGTCGCACCAAAGAGGGGAACGGCGGTCTGTCCCACAACTTCACGGCTTGCCCGGATGCCGTCGATGCCCTGCTGCATCTTCATGCGGATGCCGTCGGTGACGACGATGGCGTTGTCGACGAGCATCCCCAGGGCGATCACGAGGGCCCCGAGGGAGATGCGCTCCAGGGTCACGTTCTTCATGCCGAGGAAGATGAAGGAGCCGGCGATGGTGATGAAGAGAATGGCCCCGATTATGAGGCCGCTGCGCAGGCCCATGAACACCAGGAGAACGAGAACGACGATGCCCACGGCCTCCATGAGGTTGACCGCGAAGCCGCTGATGGCTTTCTTGACTGCCTCGGTCTGCAGGGCGATGACGTGCAGGTCCATGCCGAGCGGTATCTGGGCCTCGAGCTCGCCGAGCCTCTCCTCGAGTGACTCGCCCATGGTGATGACGTTGCCGCCGGGGATCGTCGAGATCACGAGGCCGACGGCCGGTTCCCGGTCGAAGCGGAGGACGTTCCGCGGGGGCTCCTGGTAGTCCCGGACAATGTCCGCGACGTCGCGCAGGTAGACGAGGCTCTCCGAGTCGGGGCCGCGGCTGCCCACGAGCAGGTCCCCGAACTGCTTCTCCGAGGTGAACTCGCCGGTGGGGTCGACGGGTATGTACTCGCCGCCGAGGTTGATGCTCCCGGAGCTGGACACCAGGTTCTTGGAGGAGAGGGCGCTGTAGATCTCCTGCGGCGAGATGCCGAGCTCGGCCATCTTCTCGCGGCGCATTTCGACGTAGACCGCTTCCTTCTGCACTCCGTAAAAAGCGATTCGCTTGACGTCCGTGGCCTGCAGCAGCTCACGCTGGAGGAACTTGGCGAACTCGTAGACCTCGGCGTGGGTGTAACCCTCGCCGGTGATGGCGAGGTAGATGCCGTAGACGTCGCCGAAATCGTCGTTGACGATGGAAGGGCCGGCACCCGGCGGCAGGCGTCCCTGGTAGTCGTTCACCTTCCGCCGCAGCTCGTCCCAGACCTGGGGGAGGGCGGCCATGTCGTAGCGGTCCTTCATGACCGCCTTCACCCGCGAGAGACCCCGCTCCGACCAGGACTCGACCCGGTCGAGCTGTCCCAGCTCCTGCACGGCCTGCTCGATGAGGTTGGTGACTTCCCGCTCCACCTCCTCCGCCGACGCGCCCGGATAGGGGGTGACCACCAGCGCCTCCTTGATGGCGAACTCGGGGTCCTCGAGGCGGGGAAGCCTGCCGTAGGAGGAGAGGCCGCCCACGACGAACAGGGCGGTCATCACCCACGTGATGACGCTCTTGCGGATGGCGAGTTCGGCGATATTCACCGCTCGTAGCCTTCGAGCTCGCTCAGGTCACGGACCTTCGTCCCCTCGCGGAGGCTGCTCACGGCACTGACGGCGATCGTCTCCCCGGTCTTGAGACCCCCGGTGATGAGGATGCTGTCGCTGCCGGTCAGCCTGCCGGTCGTGACGGGCTGTCGGCTTACCGTCATGGAGGCGGGATCGACCACCCAGATGTGGGAGCGGCCCGAATCGTCGGCCGTGAGGGCCGCGGCGGGGACCGTGACGGCGCCGCCTTCGGCGGCTTCAAAGACGGCGGTGACCGTCCCGGTCATGCCGGGAAAGATGTTCACCCCCGCCGGCTGGTCCATGATGAGGGTCACCCGGTAGGTCAGGGTACGCGGGTCGGCGTCGGTGGTGAACTCCTTGACCTCGAGCTCGAACTGTCTTCCCGGGGCGGCGGCGAACTCGGCGTGCACCTTCGCCTCTCCACCCTGCCTGATGGTGGCCATCACCATTTCGGGGACGTCGACGAGCACTTCCACTGATGAGATGTCCTGGAGGCTCACGATCTGCTCCTTGGCCCGCACTTCGGCGAAGTTGTCAGCAAACCGCTCGGCAACCAGGCCGTCGAAGGGCGCCCGCAGGCGGGTGTCGTCGAGGGCGTCCCGGGCCGCCTTGAGCTGGGACTGGAGGGCGCGGATCCTGGCCTCCATGGCGGCGATGTCCTCCTGCCGCGCCCCGGCACGCCCCTTTTCAAGATTCTGCGCCGCCGTGTTGTACCCGGCCCGGGCCATGTCGTACTCGCTCCGGTAGCGGTCGAA